>NZ_JAMDLQ010000018.1:0-89976 GCF_024705715.1 Clostridium sp. LY3-2 | reverse complement strand
TCATTATAAATATACCTATCCCTAGGAAAATGCACATACAAAAGGAGATTTATATGTTCCAGAAGCTTAATGAAACTTGCTAAGAATATCTATTTTTCCTCCGCTAAATTAAATGTAGCAAAATAATTTGCTAAGAGCAAAAAGAATTTTGCTAGTATCATTTAATTTAACTCCAGAAAAATGATATTCTAAAGCTCCTTTCAAGATGCTTCTTCCTCATTATAAATATACCTATCCCTAGGAAAATGCACATACAAAAGGAGATTTATATGTTCCAGAAGCTTAATGAAACTCGCTAAGAATATCTATTTTTCTTCCGCTAAATTAAATGTAGCAAAATAATTTGCTAGTAGCATTTAACAATCTTTTTTAGAACTTTTAGTAAACGATAACAATAGGGGGATGAGAATTATGAAAAAACTTAATAAGAGAATTGCGTTTGTCTTAACTTTAGTATTTTCGGTTATGATCTTTGCAGGTTGTACTGGAAACTCTAAGGAGGGGAATGCAAATGAAAAAACTATCACAGTTGAGGATCAATTAGGAAGAAAGGTTGAAATTAAAGGGGATGTTAATAGGATAATATCTAGTTATTATGTTTCTACTTCTATTCTTATAGGGCTTGGACTGCAAGATAAGGTTGTAGGGATTGAGAAGAAAGCTAAAAACAGGGAGATGTATAAAAAGTGCGCACCTGAATTTTTAAAGCTTCCTGCAGTTGGGACTGGTAAAGAGATTAATGTTGAGGAATGTATTAAGCTTAAGCCTGATTTAGTTATTATTCCAACTAGGCTTAAAAAATTTATACCTGATTTAGAAAAGGTAAATATTAAAGTTATCGCTATTGAACCTGAAAACTTAGATTCATTTATGCAAACTGTTGAATTAATAGGAAAAGCAACAGGGGCAAATGAAAAAGCAAATAAGTTTTTAGATTATTATAAAAATACATTAGATAAGGTATCTAAATTAGTAAAGGAAACTAAAAATAGACCTACTGTTTATTTAGGTGGAACTGATAATATTTTAAAAACTTGTACAGGGAAAATGTATCAAAATTATATGATAGAAGAATCTGGCGGAACTAACGTAACTAAGGATATAAAAGACGGTTACTGGGCTAATATTTCAGTAGAGCAGCTTATAAAATTTAACCCAGAAGTTATATATGTAGTAGGTTATGCAAAATATACTCCAAAGGATGTATTAAATGATGAAAGACTTAAAGGGGTAGATGCTATTAAAAATAAAAAAGTATATACTTTCCCTTCAAAATTAGAACCTTGGGATTTCCCAACTCCTTCATCAATACTTGGAATGCTTTGGATACTTCAAAATATTCATAGTGATGTTTATAGCACTGACGACTTTAAAAAGGATGCTAAAGCTTTCTATAAAGAGTTTTATAACTTAGATGTAAGCGATGAGGAAATAGGTTTATGATAAAAAGAAGTAGCATATTACTTCACGTTACAATATTAATAATTCTTTCTATACTTTCTTTATGTATTGGAAGATATGAATTAAGTCCTTTAGAGATTTTAAACACTTTGATTGGAAAAGGAGATATGGGGGAGTATAGCTTACTTATAAATATAAGGATTCCAAGAATCATACTTGTAGTTATAAGTGGCGGTGCTTTAGCTTTATCTGGGATGGTTTTTCAAAGTATGTTTCAAAATCCTTTAATATCACCAGACGTTTTAGGTGTAACGTCTGGATGCTCACTAGGGGCAGCACTTGGAATAGTATTTTTAAGTGCTTCTCCTATTTTAGTGCAAAGTTTATCTTTTACCTTTGGGCTTTTAGCTGTGATTTTTTCTGTTTTATTATCAAAGAGGATGAGGAGTAATAGGATTTTAGCCTTAGTGATATCAGGTATAGTAACTGGGGCTTTAACTTCTTCTATGATAATGATAATAAAGTATTTTGCAGATCCATATAAAGATTTACCAGCAATAGATTTTTGGCTTATGGGGGGCTTTTATAATAGTTCGTGGAGCAATATAGCTTATGTATCAGTATTATGCTTATTTTCAACTATAGTAATATACTTATTTAGGTGGAGACTTAAAGTTATTACTATGGGAGATGAATCGGCAAAACTTCTAGGAGTGAATGTAAAACTAGTTAGGCTTATAGTGATTTTAGCTTCAACTCTTTTAGTTTCAGCAGTCGTATCTGTAGCTGGAGTTATAAGTTGGATTGGGATACTTGTACCGCATATAGTAAAATCTTATGCAAAAGATGATATTTCAAAAAACATCCCAATTACAATTTTAGCTGGAGGGATAATCCTTTTATTAGCAGATACATTAGCTAGAAGTATAACAACGACTGAAATTCCTATAAGCATAGTTACTTCCTTTGTTGGGGCACCGTTTTTAGTATATCTTTTAAATAAGAAAGGAACATTTAAAGATGTGTAATTTAAAAATAAAAGGGTTATCTACAAGTTACGGTGATAAAGAAATATTAGAAGATGTAAATTTAGAACTTGAAAAAGGCAAGTTTACTGTATTATTAGGATTAAATGGAGCTGGGAAGACGACTCTTTTAAAATCGATAGTTGGACTTATGAAAAAGGTAGATGGGGAAATTTATATAGAGGATAAGGATTTAAAAAATATGAATTACAAAAATAAATCAAAGCTTATATCTTATATTCCTCAAAACATTCATACAAGCCAAGATTACTTAGTAGAAGATATAGTAATTATGGGAATAACTCCTCATTTAGATATATTTGAAATGCCATCAAAAGAGCATTATAAAAGAGTAGATGAAATTTTAAAGGAATTAAATATATATCATTTAAAGGGTAAAAATATAGGAAATTTAAGTGGAGGAGAGAGAAGGCTAGTATATTTAGCTAGAATCCTTATTCAAAGGTGCAAGGTGCTTCTTTTAGATGAGCCTAACACTTTTTTAGACTACGTTAAACAATATGATTTTTTTAATTTTCTTAAATCACTTATAAAAGAAAAGAATATTACAACTTTAATAACTTTACACGATATAAATTTAGCTTTAAGGTATGCAGATAAAATAGTTATTTTAAACGATAAAAAGGTTATTGATACTTTAGATTGCAGCACGGAAGGGTATGAAAAAATATTAGTTAATCATATGGAAAAGATATATGAAAAGGACTTGAAACTTATATATACGGAAGTTTCACCTATGATAATTTTATAGTTATTATTAGATTGGATGTTTTATAAATATTATAAAACATCCAATTTTTATTTTAGAGTCATGATTTTTTTATTAAGCTTTAAAAAAAGAAATATGGTGAAAAATGCGATAGAAATATAAGAATTTATTACATAAATAAACAAAAAAAGAAAATAAAGTATGATATTGTATACTTGTAAAGAAATTTATGCAAAAAAGGTAGTTTCAAGGGGGGCATATGAAGGGGATAAAGCAGCAAAGTTTTGTTATTATAACTGCAAGTATATTCATAGTATTTTTAGGAATAATGATATTTAATACATTAGAGATACAAAATTCAATGAAAAAGGTGAATGGTAATATACATATCAATACTATAGAAGTGAATTTTAATGATGTTAAATTAAAAGAACTCATTAAGATAGTAGAGAAAATGAAAAATAAAGGAATAAGTATAAGAAATTATTCACCAGATAATTTTGTTTATAGATCGAATAACGTAACTGGTCTATATAGTGATAAAATAACTAATCCTGGCTTGGAATTAGAAAGTGGTAGGTTTTTTACTGAAAAGGATTTAGAATCAGAGAAGCCAGTTGCTGTAGTAGGTTCTGAGGTGCTAGAGCATTGCAAAAAGAAAGATGGTAAATATTTTTTGATAAGAGCTAATAAGGAGTTTGAAGTAATTGGGGTTGTTAGAGATAAAGAAAATATTAAATTAAATGAAGATATAATATTATACAACTTAAAAGCAATTTTGAATGAAGGTGAAAAATTTCCTGTTTATGATATTGCTTGGTACCTAGATAGTGATAAGCTTAACAAACATGAGCTTATAGTATTAGCAGAAGAGATTGGTGGAGAATCTATTTTAATTAAAGAGCCAACTATTAGATTCAGTCCAGTGCAAGATAGTATCCTTTTAAATTTAGAAAATAATAAGAGCTTATTAATTATGTTGTTTTGCATATTTATATCTTTTATTAGAGCAATAATGTATTGGATAGAGAGCATAAAGCTTGAAATAGGAGTTAGAAGGGCTTGTGGTGCTACTAAAAAGGATATAACAATTTTAATTTTAAATGACTATATTTATATGATAAGTATATCTGTAATAGTTAGCTTTATGATTCAATTCTTATTGATTAAGACTAATATATTATCCCTAATAAAATATAACTTTAGTTTGAATATATTTGCTATAAGCATATTTATTATAGCAATTGTTATGGTATTAACTATTCCTATGATATTAAAAAATATTAGCAAAATATCTATTGGAAAAGTGCTAAAGGCGGGGGAGTAATATATGAAGTATATTATTAAAAACATATTAAATAATAAATTAGTGAATTTTTTATTAGTTGTACAGCTAGTTTTAGGATTAACTGCAATATATAATTCAATAAATATAAGTGAGAGATTAAATTCTGAAATAAATAGATTCGATAGAGTATTTAATAACGGCAAGGTTTATAAGATAAGAAATGAATACTTTAATCAAAGTGAAACTATAAAAAGCGCAGATTTAGAAAAATTAAATAGAGCTATTAATAACATAGATAGTAGTAAAAATATTGAGTATCCCTATAGTTTTAATATAGCTATATATAATAAAAGTTTTGAAAATAGTTCTTTATTTGAAGCAACGCCTGATAAATTAGAAGTTAATAATAAAGACTTTTTTAGAAGTTATTCAATCTTTATGAATGATTTAGCAAAGGAAAAAGCAAACCTAGAGATACAAGAAGGAAGTTGGTTTTTAGAGGGAGAATCAAATTCTATACCAGTAGTTTTAGGGTATGATTATAGTGAATATTTTCATGTTAATGATGAGTTTGAATTTATCGATTTTGAGAATGATAAAGTTTTAAGAAAAGCAAAGATAATAGGATTTCTAAAAAAGGGAAGTGAAATATCGGCAAACTTGGAACTCCCTTTAGATTTAAGAGATATTAATTTAGATAAATATATTATATTTAATAATAAAGAATTGATAAATAATAAAAATAGTATATTAAGTTTACTATTTAATAATTATATTTACTTTAATCAAAATACGAATTTAGATGATATAGAAAGAGAATCTAATAAGATAATAAAAGATTTTAAAGATGCAAATTTACCTGTATATCTGAGTTTTGAAGGAAAAGAATTAGCAAATAATATTGAAGATTTAAAGAGTTCAAAGGAGCTATCGATCTTAACAAGTATAATAATAACTATTTTTCTATCGATAACTATAGTTTTAACTTTATTAAATTCAGTTATAAAAAGAACAAAGGAGTTTGGAGTACACATCTTAAATGGCGCAACCATTAAAAAAATGATGTATTTTATTTTAGGAGAAGTTTTAATTTTAATAGGAATAGCATTTCTAATTTTTGTATTGGAACTAAGTATTTTAAGTAACAATTTAAATTATAAATTGATTTTAGAAATATTTATAGGAAGCATTGCTTACTCTGTATTTGTAAGTATCATTCCTATTACTAAATTAAAAAGTATAAGTATAAGAGATATGGTAAACGGGAGAGAATAATATGAGTTTTATAAGATTTGTGGATATATGTAAGGTATTTGGAAAAGGCGAAAATGAAGTTACAGCATTAAACAATATTAATTTAGATATTGAAAAAGGAGAATTAATTGCAATAGTAGGAGCCTCAGGTTCAGGGAAAACAACATTACTTAATATATTAGGAACCCTAGAAGCCCAAACTAGGGGAGAGTATATACTAGAAAATAAAAATACTAAGGAGTTAAATGATATAGAATTAGCATTTAATAGAAATAAATTAATTGGGTTTGTAGTTCAGAATTTTGCGCTAATAAAGAACTTGAATGTTTATGATAATATAGAAATTCCGCTAGTACATGGAAAAGTAAAAAAATCTATGAGAAAATCTAAAATAATTGATATTTCTGATAAATTAGGGATTAAAGATAAACTGAAAAGTAGTATTTCATCTCTATCTGGAGGACAAGCACAGAGAGTTGCAATTGCAAGGGCACTAGTAAACCATACTGAGATAATACTAGCAGACGAACCAACAGGAGCTTTAGATAGTAAAACAGGAAAGCAGATAATAGACCTTTTATTAGAAATAAATAAAGAAGGTAAGCTTGTTATAATTGTTACACACGATGAAAAAATTGCAAATAGGTGTGATAGAGTTATAGAAATGAAGGATGGAATTATCATTAAAGATAGGAAAAATTAAAAAAACGTAGCACTAAATTTTAGTGCTACGTTTTTTTGCATATAGGAAATTATAAATATAAATGTATCACCAATTAAACTATATCTTTAAACCAAAATTTTTGGAGCAAAAAAAGTAGATAATTAGATAGCGCTTATAAAGCAATTTTTTTTATTTGATAGATTTAATTTTAGACATAATCAAATATAGAATAAGGATTATTAAAAGAATCCACCACAAAGTATAAAGAAAATCAAAATGATAAAAATAATCTAAGCCGCCTTCATTTAAAACAGTAATATTATTTTCTTTTATGTAATTATCTATATCTTTATCTATAATCGTATTTGAAGTTAGGGTTGGCTTAGGCAGAGCGCCGAGTTTACTTATATCTGACACCGAACTAGTTAAAGTTACTGTAAATAATTTTATAAAAGTTAAAACTATAAAAATCAATGTAAAAATAGCTTTTAGGAGTTTTTTATAATTTATAGAATTCATACATACCTCCGAATTAATGTTATTATTGTAATTATATTACAAGAGAGCTATAAGATAAATGAATTCACAAAAAAAGAACCTATTTTAATGGATATTTTTTTACTTTCCACTAAATAGGTTCTTTTAACCGATTTAAAATATTTAATTTACTCATAATTCCTATAATCTTTCTAAATTTTTTTCATCATATCCTACAAAAGTTACTAGTGCAACTGCTTTAATTACTCCAAAAATTTTTTTCATCTAAATCACTCCTAAAAATTTGTTTTTTTGTTTCTCTCTACAATAATAATTATATGCAAAGAGGTATAGAAATAGTATTGATTTAGATTTCACTTACCTTACAATTTTGAAATATTACTTAAGGCTTATTAAATTTAAGTTTTGGAGATAATTTAAAAATTTATCAGGGATATTAAAAACTATCAAAGCTACTGAAAATGGTATTATTAAAGATTCTAAGTAAAATAAAGTTAGGGTCCCACCAAAGATTACAAAAAATAAGAAATAGGCTAAAGTTCTATTTAAATTAATTCTTTTCAAATAAAGTCACCTCCAAAGTATATATTTATATTTTAAGGCAAAAGGTAATTTATGTAAACAAAAAAGAACCTATTGTAATGGATAAATTTTAACTCTCCATTAAATAGGTTCTTTTAACCGATTTAAAATATTTAATTTACTCATAATCCCTATAATCTTTCTAAATTTCTTTCATCATATCCTACAAAAGTTACTAGTGCAACTGCTTTAATTACTTCAAAAATCTTTTTCATCTAAATCACTCCTAAAAATTTGTTTTCTTGTTTCTCTCTACAATAATAATTATATGCAAAGGGGGATAGAAATAGTATTGATTTAGATTTCACTTACCTTACAATTTTGAAATATTAAAAAAGTAAAGATTAGGGGATTTAAGGATAGAATATTAAATTATTCAGTGTATTGCATTACAGTTTTATTGAAATATCTATTGAATTCATCGTATTCTTTATCAGTCATATCTTTATTAAAGCTTAAAATCTTTAATTTGTTACCTTCGTGACCTTCCCTATATGAAGGTTGGAAATGATCAAAATCTTGCATTCTAAAGCCAAGTTTAGAATAGAAACTTAATCTCTTTTTTGAAATATGGTCCTCTGGTGGGTCTATTTCAAGTAAAAGAGTTTTGTCGTCAGTACAGAATTCTTTTAGAATTTTTGAACCGTAATTTTGACCTCTTAGTCCTCTGTGAATAGCAAAATGTTCAATATATCTGTATTTATCAGTTTCCCAATAAAACAATAAGCCTACTAGCTTATTATCTTCACAGATAATAGTACAATTATAATCTTCGTGTTCTAAAGCTTCTAAATGATGCTCTATTTTTCTTTGTTCAAACTTTGGGAAGCTGGTCTTATATAGCTCCATAGCTTCATCAAAAAATAAGCTATCCTTAGAAGTTATTCTTATGCTTCTCATATTACACCTCTTAGAATTTTTAATTGATTATAATATACAAAAATATAAACTTCAACAGGCAAAGCTTATAGGAAACTATGTTAGTTATATAGGAAACTAGAGGAGTAAGAAGGCTATTTATATTAATTGCAAAATTGAGCAATAGAAAAAATTGAAATTATATAATGTTAATTAAATCAAAATATAGAAGTAATTGAGAAAAAACAGTAAATAATGTAAAATAAATACATAAAAGAAAATATGAGGGGTTAAGATGAGTTATTTAAGATTAGAGAATATAGGGAAAAAAATCAAAGGAAAAGAAATATTAAAAAATATATCATTTGAGCTTAATAAGGGGGAAATAGTTGGATTTGTAGGACCAAATGGTGCAGGTAAAACAACTACAATCAAAATGATATTAGGTATTTTAAGTACTGAATCTGGTGATATATTTATAAATGATAAAAATATAAAAGATAAAGACGGGATGATGGAGTCACTTAAAAGTATAAGTAATATGATAGAAAGTCCAGCACTATATTCATATTTAACTGGTTATGAAAATTTAAAGCAAATTTTAAGAAGTGACAAAAGAATTGATAAGAAATTTGTGGATGAAGTTATAGAACTTGTAAATCTAAAAGAAAGTATAAATGAAAAGGTTAAAAATTATTCTTTAGGGATGAAGCAAAGGTTAGCTATAGCACAAGCATTAATTACAAAGCCAAAGCTTTTAATATTAGATGAGCCGACGAATGGATTAGACCCAGTTGGGATTGTGGAGATAAGAAATATTTTAAAAAACTTTTCAATAAAAGAGGGTGCTGCAGTTTTGATTTCTTCGCATATACTCGGAGAATTAGAACAACTATGTGACAAGGTAATATTTATAAATAATGGTGAAATAGTTAGAAAAGAAATCTTAGATGAAAGCAAGAATCTTCAAGTCATTATTATGCCAAGAGTAAAGTCAGACTGTATAAATGTATTAAAAGGAATAGAGATTGTTAGAGATATAAAAGAATATGATAATGGGATTTTAGTTGATGTAAGAGGAGATAATATCTATGAAATTATCTATAAATTAGCAGAAAAAAGAATTGATATAGATGAGATATATAATTATCGAGAAACCTTAGAAGAAAAATATATGGAGGTGTATTCTTAATTATGGTATCTATTTTGGGACTTATAAAAAATGAATTAATAAAAATAATACATAGGAAAAAGATTTGGATTAGCATCATAGTTTTAATGATTGCGAGTATTTGGGTTTTAGGAGGATCAGTTAATAGGATTGAAGAGAAGAAGACCTCATTAGAGGAAATAAAGAACTCTACAACTATAAGCGAAGAAGCGAGAGTTAGTATGGTAAAGGATACCGAAAGAGATATTAAACAGTATGAGGTATCAAAAGAAAGTAGTATGACGGAATTACAAAAGCTATATAGCAAAGAATTAAATAGATTAGAAAAACAAAAAAAATCTAGTGAAAATATATTTGTAGATGAAGATATTAATTATATTAAATATTTAAGTGAGAATAATTTAAGGCCTAAATCAGCTATTGATTTAGATAGTAATGATATTTTACAAAGGGCAATAATGGCATTTTCAATTGTTTCTATGTTAGTAGTTATAATAATCTCATCTGATACCATTTCAGACGAATTTAATAATGGCACTATTAAAGTATTAATTACTAAGCCTTATAAAAGAGTTAAAATAATAATTTCTAAATTTATTGCAAGTTCTATTGTGTGCATAGGTCTTGTGATGTTATTCCAAGCACTTATTTATATTATTGGAGTAGCAATTAAAGGATATACTACATTAAGTTACCCAGAGCTTATATATCCTAAATATGAATCAAGTGAAGTGCTAAATTTACAATTTAATAATTATATAGCTCCAATTACAGGGACAGGCAGTATAATACCACAATGGGAGCTGTTTTTAAAAAGTTTCTTGCTGCAAGGAATATTTATAGCATGTATGGTTGCTTTTTGCATTATGATATCAGCATTAATAAAAAACAACTCATTTACATCAATAATTGCAATATTATGTACAGTAGGAGCAGTGATGACCTTATTTATTCAAGATATAAGATTTTACTCTTATTTATTGTTCCAAAATTATTATGATATTTTAAATACCGTAAAAGGAATTATACCAATGAGAACAGGTGCGTATTATGTAGGATATTTTGCAGTAATCGCAATATTAGTAATATACATTATAGGATTTATATTTATCAGTAGTAGAGTTTTAAATAAGAAAAATTTATATGTCTAAAAGATAAATTAGCTTCAAAGATAGAATCAACTTATAAAAATAAGGAAAACCCTTTTAAAATCAAAAAACTGGTTAAGTAATTAACCAGTTTTTTTAATTTATTTCTTTTTAAATCTTGTAGCACTTACAATTATACCTATTAAGCAAATTGCAGCTGAGACTATATAAACAAAGTCCATTGCTGATATAAATACTTGGTTTTGTCCAGGTACATAACTAGTTACTGTGTAACCAAGTGTTGAGCTCATTTTGCTATAAAGTAGAGTAGTTCCAAGAGTTACCCCAAAAATCATACCTACATTTCTAACTAATGCGTTAACGCTTCCTGCAATACCAAGCTTGCTTCTGTCTACAGTAGACATTACAAGAGAGTTATTAGGTGATTGGAACATACCGTTACCTATCCCCATTATCCCTGAGTAAACTCCGATTAGCCAAAGTGGAGTAGTCTCTCTAACTGTAGCCATAAGTACAAAACTTAAAAATAGCATTATAAGCCCTATAAGCGCTATAAGTTCTGAACCAATTTTATCTGATAATGAACCGCTAAGTGGTGACATTACTGATAATACGATAGGGTATATCATCATAAATAATCCGGCATAAAAAGGTGTAAGATTCAATACATCTTGTAAGAAAAATGGAAGAAGTATTTAGAAACAACTGATAGCCACAAATGATATAAACCCACAGAAAACACTTATAGAAAATAAACCATTTTTAAATATCTTTAAATCTAAAACTGGTGACTCTATTTTTGATTCGACTATTAAGAATAATACTATTGAAACTATACTTACTAAGAATCCTATTAGTATAGGTGTGCTTGTGTAACCTTTAAATTGTCCTTCTGTTAATGAGAATACTATTGAAACTACAAAAATTGCAAATAAAAGAGTTCCTACTATATCTATTTTTTTGCCTTTTTCTAGTTTTTCTTTAGGTAAGAATTTAACTGCAGCTATAAATGCTAATATTCCTATTGGAACATTTATTAAGAAAATAAATTCCCATTTTAAAGAAACAATTATTCCTCCTATAGCTGGCCCTACTAGTGAACCTAAAGCTACAGAAGCTCCAGATAAACCAACAGCTCGTCCTCTACCGCCTTTTGAAAAGGCATCTGTAATTATTCCTAAACTATTTGCCATAGTAATTGAAGCTCCAATACCTTGGAAAACCCTTGATGCAACTAGTAAAGGTAAAGAGTGTGATAGACCGCAAAATAAAGATCCTAAAGTAAATAAGAAAATACCGGCTTTAAAAGTATTACACTTACCATTTACATCACCTAGTCTTCCTGCAAGAAGTATTAAACAAGATATTGCCATAAGATAGCTTGTAACAACCCATTGGATTGAAGCCATAGAAACGCCTAAATCATTAGCTATTATAGGAAGGGCTACGTTAACTATGCTACCGTCTAAACAGTTCATAAAAGTAACTGTGACAACACAGATAAGTATAATCCATCTATTTTCATGCATGGAATTATATGAATTTTTTTCCATTAAATTATCATCCTTTCTTTTCATTTGTAAATTTTAAACCATGAGACTAATTATAATACAATTCTTTATGTAATTTCATAAGGCAAATTTCTCCCTTACGACTTATTTAGACAAAATAATACACGGATACTTTAAAATACTTTCGAATACTAACAGGATATATAGAATACATTCTATGAAATTAAAAGGGAAATAAGTTTATAAAAAATAAAACTATTTGAGATTACTCAAATAGTTTTTTGCTTTTGTAGTATTTAATTAAAACGAATATTATTACAAAACCTTTTAAAATACTAGTTATACTTACAGCCCACCAAACACCGTCGATTCCTAAGATATTTGGACTAGATAAAATATAAGCTAAAGGCACTCTTAGACCAGTTAAAACAATACTTATAATTGATGGAATATGAGTTTTTGAAACACCATTAAAAATACCAGAAGTAGTTATTTCAATACACATAAATATTTGAGAATAACCTAGTATTTTTAAGTAGGAAGTTCCTTGAACTATAGCATCACTTTCTGGAATAAAGATTGCAAACACATAATTTCCAAAGAAAATAAGAAGTATTGATGCGAAAACACCTATACATAAGGCTATTTTCAATACGGTTTTGTATCCTTCAATTATTCTATCAAATTTCTTAGCACCAAAGTTTTGGCCAACAAAGGCACCAAGTGCAACTGCAAGTCCTTCTGTAGTCATCCAAGAAATAGATTCAATTTGAGAACCAACCTTTTGAACAGCTATAGGAACAGGTCCGTAGACTGCTATAATTCTTCCAAGTATCATAGCAAAAACAGTAAATAAACCACTTTGGATAGCAACTGGTGTTCCTATTTTACAGATTATCTTTGCATATTTTAAACTAAAATCTTTTAGAATGTTTACTCTTAAGAAGTCATAATTACTTTTAAAGATGTTATATAAGAATAATAAAGAAACGACAACCTGTGCTATAACTGTTGCAATAGCAGCACCTAAAACACCAAGTCCTTTGAAATTTCCAATCCCTAAAATAAGGATAGGGTCTAAAATAATATTAACTATAAGTCCGCATGTATTAACGTAAAAAGGCATCTTACTGTTACCTATTGCATTAAATATTGAAGTAAATACTGGATTTATAAAGTAAAACGGAAGTCCAATTACAACTGCAGCTAAATAAACTTCAGCCATATGTATAACTTCTGGATCTCCAAGCTTAAAAAAGCCTATTAAAGGTCCTCTAAAAAGTAGCATAACTAAAGAATATATAATTGATAAAGCTACGTTTATTTGAAGTGATGCACGTACGTAGTTTTTGGCACTGTCATAATCTTTTCTACCTACGCTTTGAGATACTTTAATTTCAGCTCCCATCTTAGAAACTATAACAAAAGCCATAGCAAGCCAAGTGAAAAATCCAGCAGTTCCAACAGCAGCAACTGCAGAGCTTCCAACTCTTCCAACCCAGATCATATCTATCATATTATAAGCCATTTGAATAAATGAAGTTCCCATTATAGGAAGTGCAAGTGCAATAAGCTTTTTAACAATAGAACCTTCTGTTAAATTTAAAGTTTGCCCCATATGTTTTCCCCCTTTTCTATTTTTAATCAATACATTATATCGTCTTTGATAAAATAAAACAATATATAGATTATTTAAAGGGGCAAAATTTAAAAAGATATATTTTCTATAAGCCGTGACCTTCTTGTCCTGCAACTAACCAAGGAGAGTTAGAGTCTTTTCTTGTAATGATTTTAGTTGTTGATACAGAGCCTTCAGAAGAGCTAGTTAGATTTTTCTTAAAATCTACATCATAAGAAACTTCAAAAGTAGCTATATCATCCTTTTTATAAGTCTTTCCGTTAAATTCTAAAGAAGCATTTTTTAATTCTTTTATTTCCTTTACTTTAAAAGAAAGTATATCGTCATAGACAGCAAGCCTAAGGTCTTCATCTTCTTTGCCTTTAATTTTTAATTCATCTACAACAGATTCGTTATAAAGATTTAAATCTTTTGTTTCATATGATTTATAAAACTTTTCTATCGCTAAGTTTTTCTCTTTCGAGTCCTTACCTTTAGAAGAATTAAAATATAAAGTTCCTCCTAAAATCAAAATAAAGCCCAAAATTAAAATAGTAATTAAAGTTAATTTTTTCCCTTTCATTGTATTCCCCCTAAGAATGTATTTTAGAATATTGTACCATATAATGGAAAAAACAAAGGTATATTCTTAAAAGAATTATGTTGTATAATAGATTTAATTAAAGGTTGGAGGCACGATATGGATTTTATTGAAGGAAAAAGATTAGTTTCAAGCTATAGGGAAAATGAGTTTTGGTTTGGAGAAAACTTTAATTTAAATATTTATAAAGGTTGTTCTCACGGTTGTATTTATTGTGATTCTAGAAGTAGCTGCTACGGTGTTTTAGATTTTGATACAGTACGTGCAAAAAAAGATTCTACTAGGATTATTGAAGAAGATCTTAAAAAGAAGAGAAAAAAGGGAGTAGTCGGAACTGGTGCTATGAGTGACCCTTATAATCCCTATGAAAAGAAATACGAATTAACAAGAGAAGCTTTAAAACTTATTGATAAATATAACTTTGGGGTAGGAATTGCAACGAAAAGTTCCCTTATAACTAGAGACATAGATATTTTGAAAAAAATAGCGTGTCATAGCGAAGTGATTGTAAAGATTACTATTACAACCTTTGATGATGATTTGTCTAGCTCTATAGAAAGAAGCGTTTCGAAGCCTTCAGAGAGATTTAAAGCTTTAAAGGAATTAAATGAAAATGGAATATATTCTGGAATATTATTAATGCCTATTTTACCTTTTATAAATGACACTAAAGAGAATATATTAAATATTGTAAAAAAGGCAAGTGAATGCAAGGCAAAATTTATCTATACCTTTGGATTTGGAGTGACTTTAAGGCACAACCAAAGGGAGTATTATTATAAAGCGATTAATGATATTTTTGGAGACGAAATAGTAGAAAAGTATAAAAAAGAATTTGGAGAAAACTACGTTTGTAATTCTCCGAAGTCTAAAGAACTTTATGAGATATTTAAAAATGAATGTGAAAAGTACGGAATTTTATATAAGATGCAAGATATAATAAATGATTACAAAGGAAATTACGAAAATACTCAATTAAGCTTATTTTAGTGATTAGTAATAAATAAAGATATTATAATTAAAATAAGGGATATCTTAAGAAAAGAGGATATAGATATGGAATTAATAATATATCATGGAAGTGAAAATATAATAAAATGCCCAAACCATAATGGAGGAGAGATTTGATGAATGAAATGACTCTAGCTTGTAGGCATTTAGGTAGGTTTTTTTAAGCGTCAGTTACCTTTAATCTAGAACCTATTGAATTTATTTTAAAAGCCTTAAATAGTGAGTACAAAGAAGGTTTAGAAGATTTTAGACCACAGTGGTTTTCTCAAAGTCCATATTATTATTTAGAAGAATTTCTTGAAACTAACAAAATTAAGAGTTTTATATATAAAGATGAAGATAAATTTTATGAAAAAGAAAGAATGTATTGGATGGGATACTGTATGCAGTATTGGACTAACAAAACAACTTTAAATGGAAAAGATATATCAAAGCTTTGGGGTGTAGATGGTATAGAACAAGTTTATAGTCACTACAAAATTTATCATACAGTTCACCCATTATATGTCTTAGAAGACAGTATTGAAATAAATAATATTAATTTAGACTTTGAAAAAATTCTAAAATAAAGGCACTATAGTGTCTTTTTTTTATGAAAAGAAAAGTCTTGAAGTGTAGTTGTGTAAGCAGGTTAGGGATTTAAGACTATAAAATACTACCTAGAATTTAGGGGATAAGTTACTTTTAAAAGGTATTAGGGGATTAGGGTATAAGTAGTAGTTTGAAATTATCTACAACATTGTTATGAGATATTGTTGGTACAAGGGATTTTCGCTATATTTGAGTAAATTTTTGATATTTTGGACAAGTAAAAAATATTTAGACAAGCTATAGAAAACAAATGAAGGTAGACAAGCAGTTGAGCTAAGGACAAGCTATTAAAATATACTTATATTAGGATTAAAGTACAAGTAAAATTAAAGCACCTTTACACAAAAAATAGAACTAATAAGATTAGATAAAATAGTATGTTTTTCATAGGATCCTTCGTAAATATAAACAAACCAATTCAAATAAACTTGCAGATATTTTGTAGCGACGCTTCTAAATTTTCTAAGCCATCTTCTTAAATTTAATATAAAATCAGAACAATTACTAAGTAAAATTTCACTTTCTTCTTTAGAAATTTCAAGTTCTTTCTTTTTATGAAGAGTGTAGTTTAATTTCTTCGATACAAGATAAGAAAACCTATCTTTACCTGGTAAAAAGTAAGTATTAAATACAGGATTAAACTCATTTAATAAATTCTCTATAGATTCCTTTGTAGGGCTCATAGAATCAAAGGATATCTTAGCTAGAGAGTAATTATTTTTGTTAATAGTTGTAGCTACAAAGATGTTTTTTCTTCTAGAAATAGTGCAAACAGGGGGAGTCTTTTGCCCCTTAAAGTTTTCTAAGAACTTAGTATGTCTCATAGCTGTAACTATATGAGTTCTTCTAGAATCTGTATAAGTTCCAATATGCTTTAGTATCTTGTGTCGCCACCTAAAAGAAGTTTCTATACAGATATTTAGTCTACCTGCACAATCTCTTATAGTAGCACCAGATAACATAAGGCGAGTATATTTATCCCACAGGTCTACACTTTTTCTAGTGTTATGCCAGACAAGCCCTGTTCCTTCGTTAAAAGTCTTAAGACAATCCTTACATTGATACCTTTAGACGCATCTATATTTACCGTATTTAATAAAGTGTTTTGAATTGCAATGGGGACAAGCAGATGTATGTACCATAATCTCACCTCGAAAAATTCTATAATTTTTAGTTATTTTGATTATGGACATAAAAAAGTGCCTTTATTCATGTGATTTTGGTAAAATACCAACAAAGAAGCAAAACAATGTTGTAGTGGAAATGAGAGATACTATAAAGGTAGAGGAATAATAATAAATTTACCTAGATTAACACATTTTTTTATAATTTATTAATTAAATCAAAAATATCTCAAAATAAGATGATTTATTATAATAACATAAATTATCATTTTGTTTACGCTATACATACCTAAAAGCTATTTTAGCTAGAAGTTACATAAGGAAAGCGGATAAAATTTAACGATATGAAAAAATTAGATAAATGAAAAAAACTGTAAATAATGATATTATCAAGGAAAACGTTTACTAGAAAATTTAAAGCTATCTAAAAGGGGTTATTTATAAAAAATTAATAAATAAATCTTATAAATTTTAGACACTTAATATTTTTTAGTGAAAAAGCTTTATACATCCTGATAAGTAATTTGAAATTTCAGGAGGTTTCATATGAGTAGTAATTTTATGGAATGGATCGGCTATGCAGCATCAGCTATGATTGTTATTTCGTTAATTATGACAGATATAGTTAAGTTAAGGATTCTAAATAGTATTGGATGTTTTATTTTTGTTGTTTATGGTTGTGTTATAAAAGCCTATCCTGTAGCTATTGCAAATGGATTAATTATTTTTATAAATATCTATAACCTATATAAATTAAAAAATGAAAATATAGCAAAGTAGATTTATTAGGATGTATAGAGCTTTAAATTAAGATAACGAATTTAAAGTGCTAAGGAGGAAATAATGTGTTTACTATTAAAGAATATGTTAGACCAGAATCATTAGATGAAGCTTATAAAATCTTAATGAAAAATAAAAAAAATGCAATTATTGGCGGAATGCTTTGGATGAGACTTGGAAAAAGAACTATTAATGTAGGGATTGATTTATCTCATTTAGGTTTAGATAAAATTATTGAAAGAGAAGATGAGTTTGAGATAGGTTCGATGGTTACATTACGCGAGTTAGAGACTGATGAAAGCCTTAATTTAGCGTTTCAAAATATATTTAAAGAAGCCTCTAGGCATATAGTCGGGGTGCAATTTAGAAATTTAGCAACAGTTGGGGGAAGCATTTATTCTAGATTTGGTTTTTCTGATGTGCTTACAGCTTTTTTAGTTTTAGATTGTTATGTTGTTTTACATAATGGGGGAAAAGTTTCTATTTTAGATTTTAATAATGGAGATTATGAAAGAGATATAATTGAAAAAATAATAATTAAGAAAAATAATAGTAAAAATATTTATTTAAATCAAAGGCTTTCAGAAACTGATTTACCTATTATAGCTATGGCAGTTTCTAAGGAAAATGATAAATATAAGATAGCTGTAGGGGCTAGACCAAGCAAAGCAGAATTAGCTAAAAAGGCTAGTGATTTATTAATAGGTAATCCTACAGATGAAGAGATAGATAGAGCATCAGAAGAAATTATTAAAGAACTTGATTTTGGTAGTAATATGAGAGCTTCAAAAGAATATAGAGAATATCTTTCAAAGGTGTTTTTAAAGAGAGCTTTAGATATTATAAACGGGGGAGAGACTTATGATGACTAAGATTTGGATAAACAACAAATTATATAAAGAAGATATTCCTTGTGATAAGGTTTTGTTAGATTATATAAGAGATAAAGGATACTTGAGTGTTAAGAGAGGTTGTGATACTTCAAACTGCGGTCTTTGCACAGTTTGGGCTGATGATAAACCTATATTATCTTGTTCAACACTTGCAGTTAGGATGGATGGAAAACACATATTTACTTTAGAAGGCTTAAAAGAAAAGGTAGAAGTTTTTGCAAAGTTTATGGCAAAAGAGGGAGCAGACCAATGCGGTTTTTGCAATCCAGGATTTATTATGAATGTTTTAGCTATGGAAAAAGAGTTAGTTAATCCTTCAGAGGAAGAAATTAGAGAATATTTATCTGGCAACTTATGTAGGTGCACAGGCTATATGGGTCAAATAAGAGCTATAGAGAAATATTTAGCTAGAAAGGAGGACTAACCAATATGAAAAATGTAAATAAAAGTTTTGAAAAAGTAGATTCTAATGCATTACTTACAGGTAAGCCTGTCTACACAGAGGATATAGCACCTAAAGATATGTTAGTAGTTAAAGTTCTAAGAAGCAAAAAGCCTCATGCAAAAATTCTAGAAATAAATAAAGATATAGCATTAAAGGTTCCGGGAATCGAATGCATCTTAACTTACGAGGACGTCCCAAAGAAAAGATTTCAACTTGCAGGACAATCCTATCCAGAACCTGCGCCTTATGATAGATATATCTTAGAAGATAGGGTAAGACACGTAGGAGATGCTGTAGCTATAGTTGCAGGAGATACTGAAGAAGCTGTTTTAAAAGCGATGAAACTCATAAAGGTTAAATATGAAGATTTAGAGGCTGTCTTTGACCCAGAAGAAGCTATAGATAGTGATATTATAATTCACGATGAAGATGATTATTTTGTGCATTTTGATTTCGGTACAGATCAAAAGAGAAATATATGCGCATCAGGAAATAAGAAAAAAGGTGATGTAGATAAGGTTTTTAAAGATTGTGACATTGTATTAGAAGAAACATATACTACTAAGGCAAACGCTCAAGCTATGATGGAAACTATGAGGACATTTACTCACTTTGATTGTTATGGAAGATTAGTTATAGTAAGTTCGACTCAGATACCATTTCATGTTAGAAGGATACTTGCGAGAGCTTTAGATATACCAAAATCTAAGATAAGAGTTATAAAACCTCGTATTGGAGGTGGCTTTGGTGCAAAACAAACAGTATGTTCAGAGTTATATCCAGCTATAGTTACCTTAAAAACTGGAAAACCTGCCATGATTATTTATGATAGACAAGAAACATTCACAGCCTCTAGCAGCAGACACGCTATGAAGATAAAAGTTAAATTAGGGGCTAATAATGATGGAACTTTAAGAGCTTTGAACCTAGATGTTATATCAAACACAGGAGCTTACGGAGAGCAAGGGCCAACTGTAATAGATTTAGTTGGAATAAAGATGCTTACTGTTTATAACAGACTTGAAGCTTACAACTTTGATTACAAAGTTGTTTACACTAACACTATGTCAGCTGGTGCTTTTAGGGGGTACGGTGCAACCCAAGGAACTTTTGCTGTGGAGTCTATAGTAAACGAACTTGCTGCAAAGCTTAATATGGACCCTACTCTAATTAGGGAAAAAAACATAGTAAAAGAAGGGGAGTACCTTGAAGCTTACCACGGAGAAACTCTAAATAGTTGCACTTTAGATAAATGTTTAAAAAAGGCAAAAGAAATATTTAAGTGGGATGAAAAATATCCTTTTAGAGAAGTATCTAAAAATAAAGTAAGGTCTGTCGGAGTAGCTGTAACTATGCAAGGGTCAGGTATTGAAAATATAGATAAGGCTTCTGTTGAATTAAAACTTGGAGATGGAGGATTCTATCAGCTAATGTTAGCTTCATCTGATATGGGGACAGGCTCAGATACTATTTTTTCACAAATGGCAGCAGATTGCTTAGAGTGCCCTATAGAAAATATTACAGTAAGCGGGGTAGATACAGATATGTCACCTTATGATGTAGGAAGTTATGCATCAAGTACTACTTACGTAACAGGAATGGCACTTATTAAAACCTGCGAAGAAATGAGAAGAAGGATTTGTTTAGAAGGTTCTAAAGAATTAGGATTAAAAATAGATGAAGTTGAGTTTGACGGTGAATTTATAAGAGCTTTAGATGGGAAAAGTGAAATATCTTTAGAGGAACTTTCAGAAAGACTTTTAGTTGGAGATACACAATTTATAGTTGTTTCAGTTTCACACTCAAGTAAAGTTTCACCTCCACCTTTTATGGTTGGGCTTGCAGAAACAGAGATAGATAAAGAAACCGGTAAGGTAAAGATGATTGACTACGTTTCAGTAGTTGATTGCGGTACAGTTATAAACCCAGCATTAGCTAGAATTCAAGCTGAGGGGGGAATCGTTCAGGGGATTGGAATGGCTCTTTTAGAAGATATAAAATATGATAAAACTGGTAGGATGATAAATGATAACTTTATGCAATATAAGCTTCCTACAAGATTAGATTCAGGGAATATAAGAGTAGAGTTTGAAAGTAGCTTTGAGCCTACAGGACCTTTTGGAGCAAAATCAATAGGAGAAGTAGTTATAAATACGCCGCCACCTGCAATAGCTAATGCAGTCTATAATGGAATGGGTGTATTTATAAGGGATTTACCTATAACAGCAGAAAAAATTATGAAAGAAAAGCTAGGTAAAAATATTTAACTATATTTGAAATGCTTTACAAAAGATGTATAATTAACTTGGACAATCAACTTAAAAGTTAAGGCTCACTGGAGGGAATAGAGATGTATGAGAAAAAAATTATGGATCAATGCGTAAATAGTTGTCTTGAAGGAATGCAAAAGGGTGAAGGCGGACCTTTTGGGGCAGCAGTTGTAAAAGATAATAAAATAATAGCTGTAGCACATAACACAGTAGTGAAATCTAATGACCCTACGGCACATGGCGAGATGAATGCTATAAGGGAGGCTTGCAAAGTATTAAATACATTTGATTTAAGCGGATGTGAGCTTTATACAACATCAGAACCTTGCCCTATGTGTATGTCAGCTATAATTTGGGCAAATATTAAAAAAGTTTATTTTGGATGTACAGTAGAAGATGCACAAGATATAGGTTTTAGAGATGAACATATCCTAAAATTCTTAAGAAGTGGATGCAGTGAAAAAAATATTTTGGATTTAGAAGCTGTAGATAAATGTGAATGCGAAAAAGCTTTTGATTATTGGAGAAATGATATAAAAAAAATAGAGTATTAAAAAATTGTAGGCTAAAATTTAGCCTACAATTTTTTTATTAAGAAATAACTCCATTTGATGTAATAGTTCCGCGTGAAATATTTCCATGACCGCCATTTTCTATAGCTTTTACTAGTTTTGCATTATATTGATAAGTATCATCGCCTGTCTTTAATAGTTGAATTAGGCAGCCCTTTGAAATATCAGAAGGGTTTAAAGGCTCGTCAGAGCAATAAAACACAGTACTATTAGAGTCTTTAGTTGCCTTAAATTTATCACCTGACTTTGTAACTTTTACAGGAGTGATATATTTAAAGTCACCAAGGTCTTTTTTACAGATTTTTTCTGCTAAATTATTTAAACTAAGAGTAGTATTTTTAGTATTAGAAGATTTTTTTTCTGAAGTTTTTGAATTTGTAGTTTTAGATTCAGATTTATCAGTCTTGGTCGAAGATTTAGTTTCTTTTGAACTTGAATCTGAAGTCTTAGTTTTGTTTGTTTCAGTAACGCTTGAATCTTTAGTATTAGAATCCTTTTTAGGTTCTGTTTCTTTTTTAGAAGGTTTTTCTGTTTTAGTTTCCTTTGCAGAGTCAGTTTTAGTTGCATCAGCTTTAGTTGTATCTGTAGTCTTAGCTTCATTACTGTTACTTTCAGCTACTTTTGGCGGAGCGGAAGTAGAAGTTTCGTTAGAACTACATCCATACAGTGTAAAACCTGAAAAAGCTAATAATAAAAGGATAATACCTTTTTTCATAAAATCACATTCTTTCTATAAATTTAATCCCGCTATTAAATGATTACAAAATAAAATGGAATTAATATGAATATTTAATAAAAAAATTAAAAATAGTTTTTTATTTTAAATTTTTTATGGATAAAATATTATTTATTTTAAAAACATTAAATAACTTATTTTACAATAAATAACTTTAAGCTACAATATAATTAGTATGGTAACTTAAGGGGGAAAATAAGTGAGAAAAAGAAAAATTATTATGGGGTTAGTTATAGGGATGACGATAATTTGCATAAAACCTATAGCAGCTACTGCAAAATCATATTTACTAGGTTGGGACTTAGTAGATTCAGGAAAACACTTAGACTACGATGGAAACAGCAAATATATGTCAAACGTAAAATCGGGGGTATCTAAGTGGGAAGCACATAAGAAGGGCGTAATAAGACCAGACTCTTTATCTGTAATAGAAGATGTATTTATTTCAGATGTTAGTAATGCTGATTCGATTAATGCTACTACTTACAAAGATGGCTATATAAAAATGAACAAATATAATTTAGATAAACAAAGTGGAACTCAAATAACTAGAGTTGCAACTCATGAGATAGGACATGCTTTAGGGCTTGGACACAGTACAAAGAGTGATATTATGTACGGCTACGATATAATTACATCATCTTTAACTAAAAATGACAAAGATTCTTATAATGAAGCATATAAAAAATATTAGAAGGGGGTTTTGAAAAATGAATAAGAAAGCTATTATTGCACTTGTAATTGGATTATCAGCTGTTTCTACTTTGGCTACAGTATATAAATTTAGTAATAATCAGAAGGAAGATATAAAAGTATCAGATTACAAAAAATTACCTGTGACAAACCTTTGCGCTTCATATGCTATAGATGTAAATAATATAGATGCTCTTATAGGAGATGCAGACTATGTTTTTTTAGCAAAAGTAGTAAAATATGAAGGAACTCAGTATAGAGACCCAGTAACTGTTGAAACTGAAGATGGGGTAAAAGAGTACAAGGACCCTTATACTAAATATTCTTTAAAAGTGCTTGAAAACATAAAGGGTGAGCTAAAAGATGATGTAGAAATTTTTAAAGCTGGAGGCTTAAGTTCTGATAAAGAATCTATATTGATTTATGAAGGAGATGAACTTCCAGAAGAAGGTAAAACGTATATATTTTCAGCTTACGGACAAGAAGATGGCTCTTTATTAGTTAGTGGAACTAATTCTAATAAAGAAGTTAACTTAAAAGAGAAAAGTAAAGAAGACGGAGTATTTTTAAAGTATAAAGAATCTTTAAAAAGCCAGATTGTAAGAGATAGAGTTAGATATGAATCTAAATTCAGTAAAGAATAAATAAATTTAAATATTAAGAAGTTAAATTTTATAGTTTAACTTCTTTTATTATTGATATAATTATAGATAAACTAAAGATATTAGAAAGGGTGTTTAAAATGGAAGGGAAAATAATTTTAAATTTAGCTATAAGCATTGATGGATTTATAGCAGACGAAGATGGCGGATTTGATTGGATAAAGGGAGATTTAGATAATTCTTTAGATACTGAAAAGAAGTTTGATTTTTCTAAATTTTTAGAAGGAATAGATGTTGTTTTAATGGGAAAAAGGTGCTACGAGCAAAATTTCCACAAAGATTTTACTAATAAAGAGGTTTATGTTGCTACATCAGAAGACCTTAAAGATTATGACAATATACATTTTATAAAAGGTAATATAGTAGAAAAGATGGAGATCCTTAAAAAGTCTGGTAAAAATATATTCTTGTTTGGTGGAGGAGTAGTAATAGATCCGTTTATAAAAGAAGATATTATAGATATTTATATTATAGGTATGATTCCAACTATACTAGGCAAGGGAAGGAGTTTATTTTTAAAAGACAACCCTAAGATAGATTTGCATTTAGACGAGTATACGAGTGAATCAGGGATTGTAATCTTAAAATATAGTAAAAGGACTATCTAATAGAGATAGTCCTTTTAAAAAGTGTTTTTAATTAAAATTAATATACATTTATTCCATCTACATATGTTTGGCCGTTTCCACCATCATATGATGTCATTATGTATCTTCTAACTCCTGAAGAATTTACATAACTAGCAAAAGTATACATCATTTCATTTTTACAATTATAGTATCTATAAACACTATCATAATAAAATTGTTCACCTGGATAATAATAAATACCAGTACTATTAACGTTACTATCATAAATTGTATGATTGTTTCTAGTAATTTTAACTGTACCTGACTCATAACGATTGAAATGCATTTTTCTTGCATGATTAGAACAGCAAGTACCTCCAATAACATTTACAGGACTTGCATCAGCAGTCATAGTATTAAATTGGAAACATAGAATAAAGATTGATGTTAATAATGAATAGCAAGCAAATTTTTTTAAAAATTTCATAAAATCCCCCCTTTTTTACAATATAAGTACAACATAAAATATAAAAAATGTAATTAATTGTTAAAAATATTTTTAAATTATATTATTCAAACCTTAATAACTGTAGTAAAATAAAGAAAGATTAAATAGCAAAGGAAGATAATTTAGTGGAAGAAAAGATTAAAATTAAATGCCCAAAATACTTAGAAGAATTTAAATGTATTGGAGGAGCTTGCGAAGATAGCTGTTGCACAGCTTGGGATATAGATATTGACAAAGAATCCTTCAAAATATATAAAGACACAAACAATGAAGTTATGAAAAAAATGTTTGAAGAAGAACTTTATGCAAATAAAGAAAAGAGCGATGATAACGTTGATTTTGGAAGAGTTAAATTAAAGCCTAAGAAAAGATGTGCTTTCTTAGACTCAGATAATCTTTGCATCATATATAAAAATCTTGGGGAAGAGTATTTATCAAATGTTTGTACCTGTTTTCCAAGAATCTTAAACAAAGTAGATTCTAGTTTTGAGATGTCTTTAGATGTTTCTTGCCCTGAGGCTTCAAGGATTTTATTATCAAAAGAATCTGGGATAGAATTTATAGATAAAGAGATAGTTTTAACTAAAAGGATAATATCTAGCGAATTAGATACAAATGATAATAGATTTAGTAAAACTCCTTTAAAATATTTTAAGAAAATAAGAGAAAAATCTATTAATATAATAAAAGACAGAAGTTTTAAATTAAACGAAAGAATGTATATCTTAGGTGAATTTTTATATGCTTTAGAGTATGAAAATTATAATGATTTTAGTAATTTAGAAAATCTAATAAATACATACGATACTAAAAAAATATATGATGATTACGGTATGCGTGATATTTCTTTTATTGATAATGTAGAATTTTATAAAGACTTAATAGAAGGTTTAGATGTTTTTAATGAAATAGACAACGAAATCTTTAAAGAATACGCAAGAAAGCTATACGATGGCTTTAAGTTTAATATAGATTCAGATGATATTTCAATCGAAGAAGAATATATAGAAGGCTACAAAGAATACAATGAAAAGTTTGAAGAAGAGTTTAGTTATATTTTTGAAAATTATTTAGTTAATTTTATGTATAATTATATGTTCCCATTTTCAGAATCAGATTATATGTTTGATGGATATATGATGCTTTTAATTAGATATTCTTATATAAAATTCTGTTTAGTCGGAGTATATTTAAATGATAAGAAAGAAAACAAAGATAATATTATAAGATTTATATCTGCATTCTCAAAAGCTGTAGGGCATCACAAAACATATATGATAGAATTATTAAACTATGTTCGTGAAGAAGAACTTGATAACATGGAATTTGTTAAAATGTTATTACCTAAATATATTTAAATCCATTATTAAAAAAGATGTTTAGCTTAAAAGCTAAACATCTTTTTCTTACTTAATTCCAAACACTTCTAATTCGTAGATACGAACAGCTGAATCAGAACCTTGAGTAGGTTTTGATACGTTAACTCTTACATATCTTGCTTTTGTAGGTTTAAAAGTATCTGATGAGATCTTTTCTTTATTTTTTCTTATAGAAGCTACTTCTTCGAATTTTTTACCGTCTTCGCTTACTTCTATAGTGTAATCTGATGTATTCATATCAGGGCTTTCGTTTCCAGCTTCTGCGTGTGACATACGAACTTCAGATACAGTCATAGATTTTCCTAAATCTACTGTTATATTGTGAGGTGGAGTACCAACTGCGCACCATTTAGTATCTAACTTTCCATCTAAAGCGTATTTAGCTGCTTCGTTTGGATTTACAAAGCTTGATGCAGTTACGTCTTTACCTTTTGAAATGTTTGAGTAATTTTTAGCGTTTTTAGTTACAGTTATTACTTTTTCCATCACTTTTGTGTCTTCGTGAGTTCCATTTTTAGCTTTAAGTGAAACTGTGTAAGTTCCTTCTTTTTTGTATGAAACAATAGGGTTTTCGTCAGTGCTTTTTTCAGTATCTGCACCTTCAAAAGTCCACTCAAAATCTTTAGAAACCTTTGAACTTAGGTTTTTAAACTCAACAGCTTCAGAAGGAGCTACTATAGTTTTTGATACCTTAAAGTCAGCCCTTGGAATATTATTATCTGGCCACTCCATCTTTACAGTGCTTGGTTTGAAGGCTTTAAAATCTTTATTTATAGGAACTACTTCAAATTCAGTAGAGTTTGAGTTTTCATCTCTTTTTAAAGAGTCTACGTAAAATTTATTTTTTAAAGTTGCACCTAAGAATGATTTTGATTTATCATCATTTATTTTATAAATCTCAAAGTGACTTAAGTTTTCAGGTGAATCTACATCGTACGAAAGTCTTACTCCAGAGAACATATTCTCTTCTTCAAATTTAGTATTATCTACTTTTAAATTAGAAATATTTACTTTACCAAATGATTTAGATGAAGTTATTGATATATTTCCTATATTAAAAGTAAAGTTATTTGATGAAGCTTTTGGAGTTACTTTATATGATATAGAACTTACAGTCTTATCCTTATATTTTGATACATCAAAAGAAATAGTAGACCAATCTTTATTTATAGTTTTATCTCCATCTATAGTTTCAAAAGAACCGTCATCAAAACCTAAAACTAAAGAAACAGAAGATTCTCCGTCAGCTCTTAAAGCTGAAGTGAATTTAGTTCCTTTTTCTAATTTTAAATCAGAGCTAAATAGTTTTATAGTTGAAGATTTATTTTCTTCTACTTTACCCATAAACTTAATTGAGTTTCCACCATAATAAGCATTAGAGTAGTCTATTGAACCTTTAAGTGAGTTACTTCCTTCGTTTTCTATTATCCATCTGTAAGTAGGCATTACGTCAGCTAAACTTCTATTATTCCAATCTAAAGCTGATACCTTTTCACCGTCTATAAAGAAATTATAACCATTTCCTACGTTAAAGTTTGTATTAAACGGAAGAGAGTTAACTACGGTTTTTTCTATAGCATATTTAGAAACTCCGTGCCATTCATCTTTAGATACCTTCGTATCTTTTGAAGGATCTTTAAATTCGTTTACCCAAAGTCTACTTTCTTTATCTTGGAACTCATCTATAGAACTAGATGAAAAATAAGTCCAGCTAGGACAATATAACCCTAAAGAAGTAAATGGCGTTTTACCTTTTCCTTCGAATAAATCCCATTTTATAGGGGTGTTTGTTCCGTTTGCTTGAACGTCTATTCCAGCATATAAATCATAAGGATTTATATTTAAATCTTTTGCCTTTTTGTTTGATGCTTCAAGTAATTTTTTACTTGCAAGTTCATTTTCAGTCCACCAGAAGTTTAAGAACATACTGTCTGAAACTGATTCTTTATTTCCATCTACTAAAAAGTAATCATTTTTATCAGTTAAAGCGTTTTGCCAATCCATCTTACCGTCTTCAGTCATAGAGTCGTACCACATTATTTCAAGGCTATCTTTAGCTTTAGACTTGAATTGTTTTATAAATTCTTGCATAAGAACTGCGTGTTCTTTAGTTAAAGGATTTTTATCAGTTCCTTCTGTTTCTTGGTTTATAAACCATCCGTCAAAGTTTAAAGTTTTAGCAACCTCTATAAGTTTATCAACCATAGGGAAATTACCGTCTTTATCTTTCTTTAGGAATTCATTTAACCACTCTAATTTACCGCCGTGAGTAGTAGTTGGGAAAAAGACTGTACCTAAAACAGGTACCCCGTTTTTGTGGGCAGAGTCTGTAACATCAGCGCTAGGAGGAACTATAATTCCTTCACCAGATGAGCCTCCCCAATACACTAGCTTATCTATATACTGCCAGTATGTAAAAGTATTTGAACTAAATTTATTAGTTCCTTGTGATGGGTTTCCGCTAGTTGAAGCATTCATAATTGAAATAGCAACAACATTCATATCTTTGTTTTGAGTTTTATTTATCGGTTTTAGTTTATCTTTTGAGACCCTTTCTTTTAAAGGAACAACACTTTTGTTGTATTCTATATTTTCATCTTCTCCTGGATTCCATTTTAGAAGTTGGTTTGGAAACCAGTGTGGTGCTGTAGGTCTATTTTCCATAGATAGCATGTCCATCTCTTCCGGTGCTTCACCTGTAACTGTGTAATTAATTGAAGAATCTCTGCTTGCTGAAGTTTGATTATTGCAAGCAATTAACCCTGCACTTATTGATGTAGTTATTGCTAAACAAATTAATAATTTAATATTTCTTTTATTCATATACCCTCCTAAAGCCTAAAATAACTGTAAACGTTTAATAAAATGTTAACATATTTGTATTTATTAACATAAGTGTATTTATTTTAGAAAAAGTGCACAAATTGCACTTCGCATAATTTTTTTATTAATTAAAGAAAATTTTAGCTATTTTACTAAAGAAAAGGGTGAAACCGAATTCATTCAGTAAAAGGATAAGTAATTTATAAATTATGAACAGTTAAGAGAATATTGTTTACAAATGTTTAATTGATTTAGGTATTTTTATTTGTTACAATTTTTTTACTGTTTTATTAAATTTATAAATTTGATATTTAAAATTTATACAATTAACAAAAGAACAAAAGGAGAGTTAAGGTATGTGGAAAGATTTTAAAGAATTTGCCATGAAGGGTAATGTTGTTGATATGGCAATAGGGGTTGTTGTCGGGGGTGCTTTTGGAAAGATTGTAACTTCATTAGTTAATGACATAATTATGCCACTAGTTGGATTATTAGTAGGGAAGATAGATTTTTCAAACCTATATATAAACTTAAGTGGAAAGGAATATCCTTCACTTCAAGCAGCAAAGGCAGCAGGCGCTGCAACTATAAACTACGGAATGTTTTTAAATAATTTAATAAACTTCTTAATTATAGCTTTTTCAATATTCTTTGTAATTAGACAACTTGGTAAAATTAGATCACTTACTTCTAAGAATGAAGAAGAAGTTGTAGAAGAAACTGAAAAAGAATGTCCATTCTGCTTTAGTAAGATTAATATAGAGGCAACTAGATGCCCTCATTGTACATCTATCTTAAAAGAATCAGCGGAATTAAAAGAAGAATTAGAAGAAAAATAATCTTTTAGATAGCTTATATTTAATGCAAATATAAGCTATCTTTTTTTTATCCTTTTAAGATTAAATAAAAAAGTTAATAAAAGGTAAATTTAAATTTTAAAGAGATTTGGGCTAATTTTTTTGTTGTAAAATAATAGAGATAACAAGGGGGCGAAAAAATTGAATATATGTTTTAAGGGGATAGACATAAAAAATAGGAATTTTCTATTGCTTTGTTTTATAGGATTATTTCAAGGTCTTATATTTTTTGTGCCTATTCAAACACTATTTCTAAATTCAAGGGGAGTATCATTAGATAATATATATAATTTAGAATCTATTCTTTTAATATCAATTATGGTTTTTGAAATTCCTTGGGGATGGGTAGCAGATAAAACTAGTTACAAAACTACTTTAATAATAGGTTATGGAATTTCAGCTTTAGGATTTTTAATTATGTATATATCGTATGGGTTTGAAGCCTTTGCAATAATGATGCTTATACGGGGGATTGCAATTTCCGGAAGGTCTGGGGTTGATACAGCACTTTTATACCATTCTATAGGTGAAAATGATGGAGAAAAGGCTTATGGGATTTGGCAAAGCTTTTATATAGTCGGGATAATGTTATCCTCTATAGCATCTGGTTTTATAAGTAAGTTTAGTATTGACCTTACTGTTTTAATAACTTTTTTTAGTTATTTTGTGGCATTTATATTATGTTTCTTTTTAAAAGATGTAAAAAGGGATGCATACTCTAATAAAAAATCGAGTTTAAAAACAGCATTTAAAGATGTAATAAATTTAAAAGAGATGATAATTTTTGTGCTTGCTATAACCTTATTTATTGAGGTATGCACAAATATAGTAGTTTATTTAAATCAACTTCAATATTTAAAGTCAGGGATAGCTGTAGAGTATTTTGGAATAATAAGTGCAGCGGCTCAAGTTTTAGGTTTCTTTTCTTATAAAGTAAACGTCTTAACTAGAAAGTTTGGGAAAAGAAGAGTTATTTTAGCTTTTATTTTTTTATTAGGCTTGTCTTTAAGTATTTTAATAAGTACAAGCAACTGGCTTTTATCTATAGTATTTATTATAGTTGTAGAAACTATAAGTTATATGATTTATCCAATAATCACTGATATAGAAAATAAATGGATGAAAAAAGATACTAAAAACAGAGCGACTATCCTATCAATTTACTCTGTTCTTGGAAGCATTACTTCAGTTATAGTAAATTTTATTATAAGTAGGTTTTCAAATAATAATCTAACAACGTCTTTAATAGTTTGTTTAATAATAACAGGATTTAGTTTTATTTTAATCTTTAATAATAAGATTTTAAAAAAATAAAGATAGCTTAAAGCAATTTTTAAAATTGCTTTAAGCTATCTTTTTTAAGATTATATAGAAAAATTAGATAACAGGTTGAACGAAAGTACGTGCTGCTAATTCATTATCTAATAATAGTATAGCGTGTGGATCTCCGTTTATGAATTTTAACTTATCAACTATTCCAGTGAAAGTTTCTTCTTCTTCTGTTTGTTCGTCTACAAACCATTTTAAATAACTTTGAGTTGAGAAATCTCTAGCGTCTATAGCTTCACCCATAAGTTCGTAAATCCATCCAGTTACAGTTCTTTCGTGAGCTAAAGCAGCTTCAAAAACTTCAAGAACTGAATCGAAAGTTTGGTTTGGTTTTGAGATAGCTTCTAATTCTACCTTTCCTCCAAGACGATTTAAATAATCTATGAAAAGGTGAGCGTGAGCTAATTCTTCTTGAACTTGAACGTGGAAGAAGTTTTGGAATCCAGCTAAGTTATGAGATGCAAAATAAAGCTCCATAGCTTGGTATATGTAAGCTGATTCTAACTCTCTATTTAATTGTGTGTTAATCATAGTTGCCATTTTTTCATTTAACATAATGATTCCTCCTTTTTCTATTTATTATAACATAATTTTACTATATTACATTTTTATAAAAGTTACTTTTAATTTAATTATGTGAATTTTAAATCTAATAAATATAAATACATATTTATTAATTGTAATAGATAAAAATAAAGAATGTATAGGGGGATTTATGGTTTTAAAAAAAGGAAGCAAGGGAGAAAATGTATTATTTTTGCAATATGGACTACATATTTTAGGATTTTCACCTAAAGGACTAGATTCTATATTTGGAGAAAACACTAAAAAGGGAGTAGAGAAGTTTCAAAAATCTTTTAAGCTAACAGTAGACGGGATAGCAGGAGATAAAACTTTAAACAAGTTAAAAATAGAAATTAAATCTATTCAAGAGATGATACTTAAAAATGGGATAAATATAGGCAAGGTAGACGGAATCGCTGGAGCTAAAACTTTTAAGGGTGTAAAACTCTTTCAAAAGATAAAAGGCTTAAAAGAAGATGGAGTAGTAAAGGATAAAACTAAAGAACTTTTATATTTAAAAGAAAGCTCTAATAATTTTAAAATAGTAATAGACCCAGGTCACGGAGGGAAGGACCCTGGAGCTATATCAAATGGACTTAAAGAAAAGGATATTAACCTTAAGATAAGTAAGGCTTTAAAAGAAGAGTTATTAAGAGAGGGGTTTACTGTAAAACTAACTAGAGAAGACGATAGGTTTTTAAGCTTAAAGGAAAGATCCGATATAGGAAATAGCTTTAAGGGGGATTTATTTATTTCAATTCACTGTAATTCTTCTTTAAATGCGGATGCAAGCGGGACAGAAGTATTTATCTATAACCTTAAAAATAGGGAAACTAAAGATTTAGGAGAAAGGATAGCTTTAGAAATATCTAAAAGCTTAAACTTAAAAAATCGAGGAGTTAAAGAAGGAAACTTTGCAGTTTTAAGGTGCACTAAGATGAAAGCAATCCTAATAGAAACAGCTTTTTTAAGTAACAGAGAGGATTCTAAAAAGTTAAAAGAAAACTTTAGGCTTTTCTCTGTAGCAATTAAATCTAAAATAAATTAAAGAATAGAAAAACGCCTATGTGTTATAATTAAGAATAATAAAGAAACAATGTTAAATCTATTTAAGGTGGGATATATTTTGAAATGTTTAAAAGATTTAAAGCTTAAAGAATTAAATAATGTTATCTCTATGGCTGTGTTTGGAAGTTACGGAACTGATTTTTTTAAAGATGGCATAAGTGATATAGATATCCTCGTTCTTATAAAATGTAGAGATGATGTTATGGATGAATTTGACGTTGAAGAAGAACTAATTCCAATTTTAAAGGATTATTTCGAGTATGATGATATTCATCTTACATTTATAACTATGAAAGATTACGATACTATCTTTGCAAATCAATATATAGATAGTACGGATAAACTTATATTAGACCATTATAAAGAAATAGATTTTAGAATATACATTAATAAATATAATAGAGAAAATGAATGGCTAGATAATAAAATAAATAAAGACCTTAAATTAATGGAGGAAAATAGAGATGGCAGCTTATTATAAATATAAAAAAGAAAGCTTAAATTTAAAGTTTAATTCTGCAAAAGACACCTTAAAGCTTATGCAAGGGGCTATAAAAGAATACAAAACTACAGATTCTATATTTTTAAAGAGAGCTATTATAGGATATTTTCAAGATTTTACAGAATATATAATCGATATGGCTGAAACATATTTAGTAATGACTGATAACTATGTAGACAGGCTTTCAGGACCTGATTTAATTAAGAAATCTTGCCTTTATGGGTTTATAGATGAGGATTTAAGTAAATTTTTAGTAGCAGCAGTAAAATTAAGAAATAGATATACTCACGATTATTATAAAAGAGAGAGAGTTGAAGACGATATTTTGAAATATTCTATTGATAAAATGGAATTATTGGAAATATTTTTGAGAATAACTGATGAAAAGATTAGATTAGAAGCAAAAACTGTTTAAAATATTGTATAATATTAGTAAAGGTATAAAAGAGGTGAGATATATGGTTTCTGAAAAAATTGATCTTCTCGTTTTTAATGATGAGGAGCTTAGAAAATCATGTGGTATATTTACTAATTCAAGTTTTAGAAAATGTGCCGCCCTATCTTTAACTTTAAGGGGAATAAGAGCAAATTCTAACAGAATAACTGAAGCTATAAAGATTATAAAAGAAAACACTATAGTTTTTTCTAATTTTAGAGGAAATAATCTTTTAAATGTTGCAGTAACAATATCACTTACTAATAATATGACTACAAGTTTTAGAGAAATTAATGCAATCTATGAAAGGTTAAAAAAGAACTTTTTTTCTAATGAGTATTTAGTTTTAGCAGCGCAAATAATATTTAACTCAAGGGATAATATTGATATCTATAAAGCTATAGATAAAACTAAATATGTATACGATTCTATGAAAAAGAATCACTGGTTTTTAACAGGACACGAAGATATTTCAGCTGCAGCTATGATTGCTGTAACTTCTGAGAATCTTGATAAAACTTTAGAAGAAATTGAAGCCCAATACAAAATACTTAAAGAAGATCATATTTTTGGAGGGAACAAGCTTCAAAATTTATCTCATATTTTAGTATTATTTAATGGGGATGTAGGTGAAAAGGCTAAAAAGGTATCAGCCTTTACAAACGAACTTTCTAGATATGGCATAAGGCTAAATAGTTACGCTTACCCTTTAATTGGGGTTTCAGCATTTATAACAGGAACTCCTAAAGAATTTGCAGAAGAAGTTAAAGATACTATAAAAATTATGAAAGAAAAATATGGGTTTGGGACATTTAGTATGTCATCAAATATTAGAAATATGTTTGCTATAGGAATAGTAGCATCAAAATATTCTACTTTAATAAGCGATGAAGAATCTTTAAAGATAATTAATACTACAAATAATATTACTTTAAATATTCAATTAGTAATCCAAATAGCAGCTGCTAGTGCAGCAGCAGGTGCAGCTGCCGCAGCCGCTGCGTCAAATTAAAATTAAAATCCTAGTAAATTTTATTATTTACTAGGATTTATTTTGCATACAAATATATTTACAGTTATGTTTACATAAAAGTAAACTACAATTTTAATAGTTTAGCCCAAGTATTTTTTCCAACTATTCCATCAGGGAAAAGACCTTTCATCTTTTGAAAATTTATAACTGCTGCCTTTGTAGAAGCGCCGTAAGAACCGTCTGCTCCGTACTTTCCACAAGAAATCCCAAACTCTATAAGTCTTTTTTGAATAAGGGTTGTTATATTGCCCTTAGCTCCACTATTTATAACTTTACAAGAAGCAAGTGTTTTAGGGCCTGCAATAGAATCAACTAAAAGCCCTGCGTTATATTGTTTATTTAATTCAGCTTGTAATAAACCAACCCATTTGTCTTTAGGTTTTTCTAAATTAGGTTTAGGTTTTTCAGGAGTAGGATTTGGTTTTATAACAGGGTTTGGTTTAGATGGAGTAGGATTTGGCTTTTGGGTTTGGTTTGAGTTTGAAGAAATACTTTTATTTAAGATAGCTTCAGCAATTGCCTTACCTATAGCATCAAAACCTATAGAACGGTACAATTCCACGTCTTTAGTAGCTTCAACAAAGCAAGTTTCAATTATCATAGACCTCATAGAAGTTGCTCGAAGTTCATAAAGCCCAGGCCTTTCAATTACGCCACGCTTCTTAAAACCAAGGTTAGTTATATTATTTAAAACTCTTTCTGCTATAGTTATATCAGAGTTTTTAGAATAAACTAAAACTTCAGTGCCGATTGCACCGTCATATTTATCGTATGCCTTATTAAAATGACAACTAACAAAAAGCTCTGCACCAAAAGCTGCTGCCTTTTTTACTCCGTAAACTAAATCGCTAGAAACTGTATTATAACTATCTGGAGGAGTAACGTCTAAAACATCCTCACCTGCAAATTTTAAATATTTAATTATTGAGTCTTTTACTTTTCTATCTTCAGTTGTTTCATCGATTATACCTCTAGCCCCTGGAACACTAAAATTATGCCCTCCTCTGACTGCAATTTTCATAAAATTCACCTCGAATAATTTATCTTAATATATCTATATTCAAAAAGTTAAAATAGTTTATTTTAAGAATGTGAATTATGAGTTCTAGGATAAAATTTATTTCTAAAATCCTTATAGGAATAAAATATTTTGAAAAATAAATAATTTTATTGATAAATAGATAAATATAGAATTACTTTATTAATAATGTTACAATATAATCAAGAAAAAACAAAATACTTTATAAATATAGAAAAAATTGTATTTTGCTTTACATAATACCTTTTATTTGATGGGAGTTAGAACATGAAAAGTAACAATGATAGTTTAAAGAAAAGAGGATTTTATGAAGATGGCATAGTAGGAAAACCTTTAGATAAACTAGAGGAATTATTAAATTCAGATTCTGCAAGTGATAGAACTATGGCCGTACGAGGGCTTATAGAACTTGAAAAATACAATGATTTAGAAGTTGTACATAACCTACTAGAAATGCTTTTAAAAGAAAAAGCACTATACACAAGATTAGAAATCTGCGAATTTTTAAGACTTAGTGGAATAAAAGGGGCCAAGCTTATGGTAAATTACTTAGGCGAAATAGGTAATAACCAATACAAGTCTGTTCCTAAAACTGTATCAAGAAAGAAAACGTATCCCCTGCCTCGTGATTTAATAAGTAGAACCTTTGGACACATGGATAAAGAAGTTATGATAGTTTTACTAGATGTATTGCGGAATGGGAATAGAAAGGCAATTGCAGAAGTTATAGATGCAATAGGATTTTTAGTTTACCACAATAGGATTTTATCTACAGAAGAAAACGTTAAAGAAATAATTTTAGCCCTAAAAAAATATTCTAATGACGATCTTTTGAAGTGGAAATTAATAATTTGTCTTTCTGCATTTAATAAGTTAGAAGGAAAGAATGAATTAGAGAGAATTGTATCTAAAAGTAGTGGAGTTATAAGGATGGAAGCTAAGAGATCTTTAGAGTTTTATAGAATTAGATAAAGAAAAATGGTGTTTTAAATATATTTTAAAACATCATTTTTTTTCTTTATCTATAAGTAATTAATTTAAATTAGAATTAGTGGTATACTTAAAATAAAAATAAATAATGAGGTGAGGCTATGAAAAATTTAAAATGGGGAATTTTAGGACCAGGTACAATAGCAAAAGACTTTGCAAAAGCTTTAAATAAGGTTAATGGAAACGTTTATGCGGTAGGTTCTAGAAATTTAGAAAAAGCAAATAATTTTAAAGATGAGTTTGGGGTTACTAAAGCTTTTGGAAACTACGATGAGCTTTTAGATGATAAGGATTTAGATGTAATTTACGTATCAACTCCACATTCAAACCATTATGAGTACATAAAAAAAGCATTACTTAAAGGAAAGCACGTATTATGCGAAAAAGCTATTACTGTTAATAGTAATGAGCTTAAAGAAGTAAAAGATATAGCAAAAGAAAAAGGATTAGTTTTAGAAGAAGCTATGACTATCTATCATATGCCAATTTATAAAGAACTTAAAGAGAAATTAGCAAAAGGAGAACTTGGTGAGCTTAAGATGATAAACGTAACATTTGGAAGCTGCAAAGAAGATGACCCGAGTAACAGATTCTTTAATAAGGATTTAGCAGGGGGTGCTCTTTTAGATATAGGAACTTACGCATTATCTTTTGTTAGAAGCTTTTTAAGTAAGAACCCTTGCGAGATTTTAACAACAGTTAAAAAATATCAAACTGGAGTAGACGAACAGTCAGGAATCATTTTAAAAAATAAAAATGATGAGATGGCTGTAGTAACATTGACTATGAGAGCTAAAATGCCAAAAAGAGGTATAGTTGCTTGTACTAATGGGTTTATAACTGTAGATGATTTTCCAAGAGCTAATAAAGCGATAATAACTTACTTAGACGGGAGAGTAGAAGAAGTAATTGCAGGAGATTCTAATAAGGCTTTAGAATATGAAATAGCATATATGAATGATGCTATTTTAAATAATAAAAGAGAAAACACATTAGAGTTATCTACTGATGTTATGGATATAATGGATTCACTACGTGAGTCATTTGGAATTAAATATCCTTTCGAAAGATAGGAAAGAGGGTAGGAAAGTATGGTCATATCAATAAAACCACATCATTTTCTAGATATAATAAAACTTTACGGTTCAGGAATAGAGATATTTAAACCTGATGAAGAGTTTTATCATGACTTTTATAAGGTTGCAAATTTAATTGTTAATGATAAAAATTTAAAGTTAAAGCTTACAATTCAAGAGGATGATATCTGTAGGCCTTGTAAATTTATTGGTATAAATGGAATTTGTAAAGATAGGATAAGTCCTATAAATGGAATAGTATCAAAAGATGAGTGGAACAAAGTTTTAGATAAAAGATTAATAGATTTTTACGAACTTGACTTAAATTACATCTATACTTCAAAGGAGTTAGCAGCAATATTTAATGATAAAATGGATAAGATTCTAGAAGTATGGAAAGAAGAAGATGCAGAAAAGCTAAAAAAAAGACATATTCTTTGTATAAAAGGAATTGAAAAGTATATTAAATAACAATAAAAACTTCATCTGGTTTGATGAAGTTTTTATTAGTTTAAGAGAGAATATTGTTTAGGAAGTGGGATATAGTCGAAGGAATAATAGAATTTGTATTGTTAGTTATAAAGGTATAATAAATATGTTTTAATGAAAGTCTTAAAGAGCCTATTAGAAAAGATATAAGACTTATATTTGTAAAACCAATAATTAAGAATTTACTAGAATGAATTAAAGAAAACATTAATGAGCCTAAAATAAGGGCAAAAACTTTATTTTTAAATATTCCAAACAATCTACTTTGAATAAAGCCCCTAAAAATTATTTCTTCAATTAAAGCTATAGTTACTAATTGTATTATTGAATTAATGCTAAATAATGTATTAAAAGATATTTTTTGATCTGAAAAGATTATATCGATAATTAGGAGTGGTACAAAGTAAAGTACACCTTTAAATATCAATTTATAAATATTATTTAAATAGATTCCGATGTCTTTAAAGCTTTGACCTCTATATCTTATAAATATAATAATTGGAATAAGCTGAAATAAATTTAAACTTATATTTGCTATAAGTTTAAGATAAGTATTATTAAAGTAATGGATGTTATTAGTTATTATTTTAAAATATAACATACTTAAGATAAATATATAGAAATAATAAGTAAAAACAAAAATTAAATCTAATTTTTTATAAGTTTTTGAATAAATACTATTTAACATATAAAACTCCTTAAAATACAAATACATTGTATATTGTACTATATATGTTATAAAATGGAAATAAGTATATATAATAAGGTTATGAGATAGTTATTTTGATTAAGGGGGAAACTTATGCTTAAAAAAAGATATATTTATTCACTGATTATTTTTTTTATAATTGTTATATTGGGAGTTTTATTTTATAACTATAAAAGTAATAAGATTGAGATTGAAAATACTACAGGAGAAACAATTAATAATATTAAAATAGTATCAGATGATGTTAAAAGCGATATTTCTATTGAAAAGTACTCTAAACAAAAGATAAGTTTACCTAAAGATAATAATAAAACTACTATTATATGTTTTTATGATAAAAACCAGTCTTCAGAATCATTTGAAATTATAAATAAAGAATTAGATATTAAACATTCTAAGGTGGTTATAAAATCTGTAGATGAAAAAGGGAAAGCTTATATTGAATTAAAATAGGGATGAGTTTAGATGAGGGTGGTTTAAGATACCACCCTTTAATATTAATAAAAATACTTAATTAATTTAGATAAAAAATATATACAGTTAAAATTATTATAAATAAAGCTAAAACGGTATTAAATAAAGTTTGGTATTTAATTTTATTTTTATATGCTAAAAATAAAAGAAATATAAATAAAAGAGTTACAGGGATTATATAAATCGAGTTATAAACTATTGTAACTACTCTTAAATAAGAAAGTATCAAAAGAAATTTTGTTATTCTGTTTGAATTTGTTATAAAACTCTTAAAATCCATTGTAGCCTCCTAAAGATTTATTAAATATAGTATTCCAATTAATTGAATAAAATATAAACATAAATTATTCAAAAATATTGTAAAAAAGTATTAAAAAGGATATCATAAAAATTATAGGGGGTGGAGAGTTGAACATATTAGTTTTAGAGGGGAAAAAGTTAGTTCGGGAAAAATTAGTCAAAACAATAGAGAAAAACTTTTGGGATTATAGAGTTTACTCTACAAAAAATGTAAGAGAAGCTAGAGAAATCATTAAAAAGAAAAGGATTTCATTATTTTTCTTAGATATAGATTTGCAAGATAGATTAGGTATAGAGTTTGCAAAAGATATAATAAGAGATGAAAAATATGCTTTAACTAAGGTTATACTAGTTACAGAAGAAGAAAAATACATATTAGATAATTTAAAAACTAGATATAATCATGATTTTTTAAATAAAAATTTTGAAGAAGATAAGATAATAAATATAATTAATCTTTTTAAAAACGGAAGCTTAAGTTCGACTAAAGAAGGAAAAAGCATCATTTTTAATATATCAAATACCATAAAAACAAAGATATTTTTAGAAGACATAATTTTTATCCAGTATATAGATAGGAACTGCATCTTAAGGACTAAAAATGGAAAGGTTTTAGCTAAGGGTTATGGGTTACAAAAGTTATTAGAAATCATAGACGATGAAAATATTATAAGGTGCCACAAAGCTTTTGCACTTAATAAAAATTATATTGAAGATATTAAAAAGATAGATAAAAAATCTTTTGAGGTTAACTTTTTTTCTTGTGAAGATATAATTCCGATAGGATATAAATACAAGGATTTAGTTTTAGAAAAGACAGAGGATTTAAAAATAGCAAACGCTTAGTTTGCTATTTTTAAGTTTAAAGCTTTTATAAAACTCAGTAAAGAAATCTAAACGCCTACCAGTTTTAAAGTCTACAGTATCAGCTTTAGGCAAATTTGCAATAAAGATTTGTCTATCGATTATATCGTTTAGGCTAACAAAATCACAGTTTTTCATAATATCGTACATAATCATAAAGGTTGTAGTTCTAGTTGCGCCAGCTTTACAGTGGAAGTGAAGCCAAGCGTTTTCAGGAAGTGAATTAACGAAATTTACAAACCTAGAAACCATTTCAGGAGAAGGTAAGTTACCGTCTGTTACTGGGATCCTAAAATAATCTACAAGCCTTTTTTTGCAAAGAGTCTCTTCATTTTCTACTGAAATTGGAATTATTTCTTTTATAGAAGATGATGAACTGCTTAAAGATAAGGGTTCATTTAGTTTTATAGAAGATAGTAATTCATTTTCTTTATTTGTGATTTCTTTTAATGAAAGACCAGCGTTTGCATTCTTTAATGAGTTTTTAAAACTAACTGCAAGGCCGTTTATAAATCCATGTGATTCTTCTCTTAAGTCTACATCTATTATCTTATAAGTTTTTCCTATAGCGTTTAAGACTAAATCTAAAGATTGCTCCGTAAACTGTGCGCTACCAGAAATTTTTAAATCATCAAAGTTAGTTAAGTTTAGATTTGAATTAATTTTAGATATCTCAGAATCTGCACATTTTCTAAAATTTTTAGGAAGGTCTATAGAGTATTGAGTATCTAAAACTAAAGTAACATCAGAATCATAAGAAAAAGCAGGAAAAGGAGAAAATAAAGAAAAGATCAAACTTAAAAAAGTTATAATTAAAAGCTTTGGATATTTTTTCATAAGTAACACCTCTAAAAATCGTAATCTTATTATTAGGATTTCTGATAAGGAATAACTTTATTCAAAAAGAAAAGAAACTCAGAAAATAGAGTTTCTTTAAAATAACTATTTATAATATCTTTTTTTTAGAAGAATTGTTAAAGAGATAAGGGCTAAAAATATTGAAATCCCAAGAAATATAGATTTTGAAGTGCCAGTTAAAAGTTTTCCTATATAAGCATAGGCTAAAGTTCCTGGAATCTGACCAATTACTGTCCCTAAAATAAAGCTTTTAAGGTCTATTGAACTTAAACCTGCTAAATAACTAGTTAAGTTATAGGGTATAAAAGGTAAAAGCCTTGAAATCAAAATTGACATAAAACCTTCAGTTTTTAAGAAGTCATCTAGCTTTTTCATAGCTCCTTTAGTAGTATATTTTAAAACGAAATCACGCCCTAAATATTTAGCTAAGATAAAACAAACTATAGACCCTAAAGTGTAGCCTATCATAGTTATAATAACAGAGCCTATAAATCCGTATAAGGCAGAAAGTGCAAAGACTACTAAAAACCCAGGTATAAAAGTAGTAATGCAAGTTAAAATGCAAATAAGGATAGCTATTATTGGGCCAAAGATGCCAAAAGATAATACAAAATCTTTTATATTATTAACTGTTAAAACTTCCATTATATTAATATTGTTTTGATAAATATAAAATCCAAAAAGAATTAAAAAAATTATTATTATTCCAAGTATTAAAGTTTTCTTTTTCATTTGTGTCTCCTAAAAATTTTTTAGCTTATTTTATAATAAGCCTTATAAGCGTAGTTGTATAGGGATAAATAAAGAGATTTGTGATATAATCTAAAAATACGATTATTTTTTATTTGGAGGACATATGATAACTAAAAAGAAGTTAAAAGAAGAGATACTTACATTTGATGTAATAAATTTTACTGATGAAAATGGAGAGCATATTGAATATGTTGAAGTAATTTTAGCAGATAGAATTATAGATGTTTATATGGATACTAGGGAAGTAAACATTGGAATTTTAGCAAATAAAATATTAGAAGACGGTTTATATAAAGAAGAAGAGTAGCTTTAAAGCTACTCTTATTTTTTACTAATTTTAAATAAAGAAAATGATGTTATGCAAGATATTAAAACCATAAAAAGAATGACTATATTATAGTTTATAGTTACATTTTGAATCCAAGATTCTGAATTCATAAGGGGTGTATATATATTGAAAAGACTAAACTCATAAGGTGTAAATGGTACTAAAATAGTAATTAATGAAACTATTAGAAAAAATACTAAAGTCCCTTTAATAAAATCTTTTGACATATAAAAACCTCCTATCATATCCTTATATTTATATTATAGTATATATTTAACATAAAATATATACTATTGTGTATACGTTTTCTAAAAAGTTTAAAATAGATAGAAAATATTCTAATCTATTTAGTATTAATTAATGGTTCATAACAATATTACCATTTGGATAAGCTGTACCTGAATCTACTGTTCCATCTCCTCCGTTTTTTAGCATATCATAGCTAGTAATTTTGAACTGATAAGAGCCGTCTTCAGCTTCTCCAAAGAAATCTATAACAAAGCCGTTAGATAAATCTTCAGGGTTAAATTTACCTTCTTTGCAGTAGTAAAGGCTACTTTCAGAAGCCTTCCTATAAGAAAAATTCTTACCAGGGTTTATTACGTTAACTGGAGTCACAGTCATATCTTTTGAGGTTTCAGTTTTAATTATTTTTTTTGCAAGTTCAGCCTTATTTAAAGGTTGTTCACTTTCATTTTTTGTAGTAGTATCGCTTTTTTGATTTTTTGAATTGCTGTTTTCAGAGTAGACTGTTTTCTTTTTAGTATTTTTTACAACATCTTCTTTTTTCTTTTCTTCTTCTTTTTAAGTAGAATTGTTATCTTTTTTATTTTGAGAATTAGTGCCTTGATTTTCTGTTGTCTTAAGTTCATTATTTGATTCTACATTTTTATCTTCTTTGCAACCAATAAATAAAAAGCTACTTAAAAGCACTGAAGAAATTAAAAGTATAGAAAGAAATTTTCGTTTCATTGCCTGTGCCCCTTTCAAAACAAGATTCTTTACATAATATTATAAATTAACAATATGTAGTAAATATTAGTTAATATTAAATAATATGTTAAATACGTGAAAGATTATATTTAATAATTAACATCTTTAGTTGGGATTAACGTAGATAGTGTGATAGAATCATATTTGTAAACGAATAATTAAAATAAAATCTATTATTTAAAATAAAAGGAGAAATTTAATTTATGAAAAAGAAACTAATTTCATTTGTTTTAATAGGAATAACAATTTTTACTTTAGCTGGATGTAATAGCAACCCTAAAACTGATGCATCTAATGATACAGCTGTTTCAGATCAAAAAGATAAAGATTCTGGTATTGTAGATGGAAAATTTAAATCAGTTGAAGCTATGATGAATAATAAAGAATTTAGAAAAAAGGTAGAAGAAGGATTACCAGAAGATACTACGATAACTGCAAAAGGAAATACTTTAACTTATACCTTCAAACAAAAAGAGGGAGTAAAGGTTACAGATGAGATTAAGAAATCTATGGAAGATAATTTAATAGAAAAAGAACCTGAATTAAAAGAAGGGCTACAAAGTACTATAGAGCTAATTAATACTGATAAAATGAAAGTAGTTTACCAGTATGTAAATGCTGACGGAAGTGAAATATATACTCACAAAATTGATATTATAAAAGATGATAAATAAAAAATAACCTCTATAAATTTTGTAGAGGTTATTTTTTATTTATATTTTAGTCTGGACATATTAAACACTTTTTAAAGTAAGTTTTTCTTTGATTGATGAGTAAAACAAAAACACAAAGAAACCAAAGAAAGCTAAGCTTTTGCCGATATAAGAAAGTGAAATACTACTTTCCATATTGTAAAAACTGTATAAAAGCATAATGCTATATATAATAGCTATTGAAAATGTAACCTTTGATTCTAACCTTGAAATCTTAGGTAAAGTTCTAAGTTCATATTTATCCCATAAATAATTATAAATACTTATTCCTCCAAAAATAATAACTATACAAAATAAAATAAAATCTAAAGTCATAATTTTTACACCTCCTAAAAGATTTTAAAACGCTCCTTGTAAACGTTTAATCTTTATGGTCTAATTATATATTAAAAAGTTATAAAAAACACAAATATTAACTAAAATACATAAAGTTTTTAAAAAATAGACTCATTATTTTATTTTTAATTTAAATTATAAGAAAAGTAAATATCAAGCCAAATATACTTAAAATTAATAGTAAAAGGTCTAAAAAGTTTCCGTCAGATTCTTTAAATTTACTAAAGTAATGTGTACATAGCTTGTAAAACATATATAGTATTCCTATATAAAGAACTAATGTTAGTATCGGTATTATTCTTGATACAAAATATAAAAGTGATAGAGAAATTGAAAAATCAAATATTACATTATTATTAGATTGAGTAGTTAAATATTCATCAATAAAAAATAATGAAGTTAATGAAACCAGTAATAAAACATATTTAAAGGTGTCATTTAGTACATAGTTTTTATAAAAGAAAGGAATATATTTAAAGCTATATAAAATCAGGATTGAAAAAAGTGAAAACTTAAATACGTTTTCTAGCTTAAGTGAGTTTTTCATAAATACCCCTCCAATCTTTATACTTTAATTATACACCTTCAGTAAGTATATATTTCAAAGGGGAGAAGGAATTAACAAAAGGTTAATTCAAAAAGCCGACTACTTTTAAGTAGTGGCTTTTTCTTCTATTATCTCTTCTATAGTTTCAGAGGATGATTTATCTGTAGCTAGTATAACTGTAGAAATTATTATTAAAATTGTTCCAAGTACAAGTGAAAAGCTTAAAGGCTCTTTAAATAAGATAACTCCCATTATAATGCTTATTATAGGTTCAAAAGTTCCTAAGATAGAAGCTGATGATGCACCTATTAAAGCTATACCTTTAAGTAAGAATATTATTGATAAAATCGTTGAAACTACAGAAATAAGAATATAAGAAATCCCCATTTCAAAATTAACTCTATAAATAATCTCTTTTGTAAAAAGTCCATATATAATCATTCCAACCGTTGCACCGAATGATAAATACATCGTTATTATTTCGTTTGGTAAATCTTTAATCGACTCCATTGCAAGCATTATTACGTTAGTTCCGTATGAAAGTCCAGAAAAGATAGCAAGGAATAATCCTATAGTACTCATCGTATGATTTTCAAATGCAACTAAAGAATAAACTCCAAGCCCTGCAAAAATAAGTGAAAATAGTTTAGATCTACTCATTTTATTTTTAAAGAATAAATATTCTAAAATGCAAACAAATGCTGGATAAATAAAATGAAGCGTAGTAGATAGCCCAACTCCTAAATAATTATATGAAACAAAAAGTGTTTGAGTCGTAAGGGTGTAACCTATTAAGCCTGTGATAAATAAAATTGTAAATTTTTTCACAGGAATTTTCACGGTTAATCCTTTAAATAATGAATAAACTAATAAAATTATTGATGATATTCCAAATCTAAATATCAAAACTGTAGTAGGATTTGAACCATTTATATAAGCGAATTTTGCAAATATAGGCATAAGTCCAAAGGCTACAGAAGCCAGTATTGAATAGATAATACCTTTGTAACTTTTCAAATAAATTCCCCCTTTAATTTTAAAATCCATACTTACTCTAGTTTAAAAAATTACTTAAGTCAATAGATAAATTAATTTTACAAATCGTTAAAGAAATAACATATATAATTAAATACTTATTACAATTATTTAGTTTTAGTATTTTACCTTATGCGAAAAAAGGAGTAAAATAATGTAAACGTTAATGTTAATGTGTGACGTTTGTTTAGTTAAAGGAGGAGTTGTTATGGGATACAAGCTTAATATTGAAGAATTCAATAATTTCCTAGAAGAGTTAGGAAAAGAGTACAAAATTTATGCACCAAAAAGATTTGAAAAGGAAGGTAGATATTCAGATACCGATCTAATAAAATATGCAGAAGTTAAAGAATTTAACGACATAGTATATAAAGAAAAATCTGATTTCCCTGCAAAGGAAGTAATATCACCTGTAAATCAAACACTTTATTATTTTACAGAAGACGAATTTAGAGAGAGCAAACCAGCTCACAACAAAAAAATACTTATATTTTTAAGACCTTGTGATATAAATGCTCAAGAAAGACAAGATAAAATATATCTTGAAAATGGTGGATTCGAAGATAAATTCTATAAGAGAATGAGAGATAGAGTTAAGTTTGTATGTATGGAATGTGTAGACGGATTTGATACTTGCTTCTGCACAGCAATGAATACTAATAAAACTGAAAACTATAGTTTAGGAGTAAGATTTAACGAAGATTCAATTTCTTTTGAATTAAAAGATGAAGAATTTAAAGATTACTTTAAAGATAAAAAAGAAGAAGAATTTAAAATTGATTTTATAAAAGAAAATACTGCTAAAGTAAATATTCCAGAAATCAAAGACGAAGTTACTTTAGAGATGATTCACAAACATCCTATGTGGGAAGAGTACAACAAAAGATGTATAAGCTGTGGTAGCTGTACTGTTGCTTGTAGTACTTGTACTTGCTTTACTACTAGAGATATAGCTTATAGCGAAAACGGAAAAGTTGGTGAAAGAAGAAGAGTTGAGGCTTCATGCCAAATCGCAGGATTTGATACTATGGCTGGAGGACACTCTTTTAGAAATACAGCTGGCGATAGAATGAGATACAAAGTTCTTCATAAAGTTCACGATTATAAGCAAAAATTTGGAGTTAATATGTGTGTTGGATGTGGTAGATGTACAGACAGATGTCCTGAAAATATATCAATGACAGCAACTATTAATAAACTTTCAAAAGCAATCGAAGAAATTTCTGGAGGTAAAAAGTAATGGTAGATAATGTTTTAACACCAAGCCCATATAAAATAATAAAAGTGACTAAAGAAAGTGACAGCGAGTATACATACAGAGTTGCTACTGACATAGTACCAGAGCACGGTCAATTTTTACAACTTTCAATACCAAAGGTAGGGGAAGCTCCTATTTCTGTAAGTGCCTTTGGAGAAGGATACTTAGACTTTACTATTCGTCCAGTAGGTAAAGTTACAGATTGCATATTTAACTTAGAAGCTGGAGATACAATGTTTTTAAGAGGACCATACGGAAAAGGATGGCCTATTGATAAATTCAAAGGTAAAAATATCGTAATAGTAGCTGGGGGAACAGGGGTTGCACCAGTAAGAAGTTTAATTAATGAATTATATAAAAATGATGGTATGGCTGAAAGCGTAAATCTTATCTTAGGATTTAAAAGCGAAGGCGGAATATTATTTAAAGATGAATTAGAAAAGTGGAAAGAAAAGTTTAACACAATCTATACTCTAGATAATGGAGTAAAAGAAGGTTTTGAGCAAGGGATGGTAACTAAGCATTTAGATAAATTACCATTAAATAAATTCTCTGATAACTATGAGGTTATAATAGTTGGACCTCCTGTAATGATGCACTTTACAGCTTTAGATTTCTTAAACTTAAATGTACCAGAAGAAAAGATTTGGGTTTCATTTGAAAGAAAAATGTCTTGCGGAGTTGGTAAATGCGGGCACTGCAGAATTAATGAAACTTATGTATGTACTGAAGGACCAGTATTTAATTACACTAAGGCAAAAACATTATTAGATTAGGAGGGTAATTACTATGAATCATGATATAAATATCAAAAAAGTTAGAATAAATTGTTTCCGTCAATCAAAAGTACCTGGAGAATTCATGCTGCAAATGCGTGTTCCAGGAGGATTAGTACAAGCTAAATACTTAAAAAATGTTCAAGAAATAGCAGAAACATTTGGTAATGGAACTTTCCATATAGGGATGAGACAAACTTTCAACGTTCCAGGAATTAAGTATGAAAACATTGAAAAAGTTAATGAATATATAAAAAATTACATCGAAGAAGTACAAGTAGAAGAATGTAATTGTGACATGGAAGTAGATAATAGCGGTTACCCAACAATTGGTGCTAGAAATATTATGGCTTGTATCGGTAATACGCACTGCATAAAGGCAAATGCTAATACTAAAGATATGGCAAACAAGATAGAAAAGCTAGTTTTCCCATCAAACTACCATATCAAAGTATCAGTTGCAGGTTGTCCAAACGACTGTGCTAAAGGTCATTTCCAAGACTTTGGTGTTATAGGTGAAGCTAGAATGGAATATCATCCAGAGAGATGTATAAGCTGTGGAGCTTGCGTTAAAGCTTGCGAGCATCATTCAACTAGAGTTTTAAGCTTAAATGATAGAGGAACAATAGATAAAGATGCATGTTGCTGCGTAGGGTGTGGAGAGTGTGTTTTAGCATGTCCTACAGGTGCATGGACTAGAAGACCTGAAAAGTTCTACAGAGTTGTAATCGGAGGAAGAACAGGTAAGCAAAACCCTAGAATGGGTAAAACTTTCTTAAACTTTGCAACAGAAGAAGTAGTTCTTGGAATGTTTGCTAACTGGCAAAAATTCTCAGCTTGGGCTTTAGATTATAAACCAGAATATCTACACGGTGGTCACTTAATAGATAGAGCAGGTTACCATAAGTTTAAAGAAATAATACTAGATGGAGTTAATTTAAACCCTGAGTGTCAAGTTGCAGAAAATGTTTATTGGGCTGAAACAGAATATAGATCAAATATCAACGTTAAACCAATAAGTATGCACAAAACAATAGATTCAAATAGAAAAGTAAGATAAAAATAAAAAGGTGTCTAAAGCGAAATAATTTCGTTTTAGGCACCTTTAATGTTTATAAAAAATCATCAAAAAGAAATTAATCAAACAAGTTGCAAGCCCTATAAAGTGTAGCCAAAAGAAACTAACTGACACTTCCATAGAAATAGTAGTTGTACTTTTTGAAATCCAAATAATAAGAAACACAAATAACATTGCCCCGTAAAGATGATTAGATTCATCTTTTCTAATAATTTCTATTTTTAAGAAAAATATATTTAAAATAGTTATAAATAACCCTAAAAAACTCAATACAATAATATCTTCAGAAATCACTTCCATTGCATGATCATCTGTAAAAATTATATTTAAATAAAGTTGGAAAAACATGAATATAGCTACGATTGATTTTGCTATCATACCTTGAATTTTTTCGTTCGCGTTCAAAAGTTTTTGCCACCTCACTTCAAAAAATAGATAGAAATATTATATCAATAAAAATGTCGAATTTAAGAGAATTTATACATAATTTATAACAAGTTTATACAATGTACATAAAATTTATAAGATTAAGAAATTAATCCAAATTAATCCATAGTAACCTTTATTATTAGAAAATAAATATTTAATTTTTTATTGACTATAACGTAACGTAATAGTTTAGACTAAAGATAAAGGAGGGGAAAACATGCTAACTATAAAAGAAGTGAGTAAGCTTTGTGGCGTTACTACTCGGACTTTGCATTATTATGATGAGATTGGAATTTTTAAACCTAGCTTAATAAACGAATCAGGATATAGATTATACAGTGAAGATAGTTTAATTAAATTACAAGAAATTTTATTTTTTAAAGAATTAGATTTTAGCTTAAAAGAAATAAAGAATATAGTAGAGAATCCAAGCTATGATAGAAAATATGCATTAAATATGCAAAAAGAAATCCTAATTAAAAAGAAAAATAGAATCGAAGATTTAATAAAGCTTATAGATAACAATATTAATAATGACGTTATTTTAGGGCTAGAAAAATTTAAAGAGGAGGAAATAAATCTTATGAAAGATAATTATAAAAAAGAAGTAAAAGAGAGATGGGGAAACACTTTAGAATATAAAGAGTTTAAGGAAAAAGGATACAGTAATAACGATAATGAAAGATTTAAAGAAGAGATAGACGGGATTTTTAGAAGGTTTAAAGACGCAGTGAAATTTGGTGAAGACTCAAAGGAAGCACAAGATTTAGTTAAGGTTTGGCATGATTATATAAATAATAATTTTTATACTTGCAGTAAGGAGGTTTTATCAAATTTAGGAGATATGTATGTTTATGATGAAAGGTTTAAAAATAACATAGATAAGGACTATGAAGGGCTTTCAGAATTTATAAATAAAGCTATAAAGGTCTATTGCAGTAAATAATCCCTTAAAGTGGTATAATTTATTTATACAAATAAGGGATGGTGGTATAGATATGGTAGTTTATATTTGTTGTGCTGGCGGTGCAACTTCAGGATTATTTTGTAACAAGATCAAAAAGGAATACGAGACATTAGGAAAGTCAGTTTACGTAGATGATATCTACACTATAAGCCGTGCATTTAAAAAAGAAGAGCTTAAAGAGTACGATGTTATTTTAGCTTACGGACCTGCTGAGAAGGTTACAAATAGTTTTATAAGAGATTATAATATAGATAAGTTTATTGATCTTATTTTAGTATCTCCTCAAGTTAGATACAGAGTAAAAGATATAAACAAAGTTTTAGAAGGTAAAAATATACCTTGCGAGCCTATAGATATGAGAGTTTTTGGTACTATGAATGGAAAATTAGGCTTAGAAATAATTGAAAATATTTTAAATTAGAAAAAAGCTACAATCTTATATAAAGATTGTAGCTTTTTTCTATATAACTTGGTTTTTTAGAATTAAATACTAGTTTTCTATTTTGTTACCTCTTTTAGTAAGGTTTCTAATCCATTTATCAGCTATAGCTTGTTCGTGTTTTTTGAAATGCTCATATTTTTTATATTCTTTAAGAGCATGTTTTAATTTTTTATCTAAAGTTTTTTCGTCCATATCGTAAGTAGTATTTAATTCAGAATAAACTTTCTTTAAAGCTTTCATAGCTTGGATTTTGTCTTTTTCACCTTTTAAATTATCAGAAAGTTCTTTTAAAAATGCTTTCTTTTCTGTTAATTTAGGGTCAGTTCCAGTTTCAGCTACAGCAATAAGGGCATCTAATCTTTCTTTTGTATGTTCTAAAGTTATATCTCTAAATCCATCATCTATTCCATATTGTTTTAAGAATTTGTTGAAGTCTTCTAAATTATCTTCTCCACCAAATAATTTTTCTATATCTATTTCTTCATATACTTCCATTTCTATTACCTCCAATTAATTAGTGATGTGCAATTACACCTTCAACTTTTTCTTTTGCTTTGATTTTTGATTCCATTTTTTCTTCTTCTCTTCTCATTTCAGCAACTTTTTCTTTGCCAGTTTTTCTTGCGTCTTGATTAAATTTTCTGTCTCCATGGTTACTCATATAAATCACCTCGTTAAGTATTAATTTACCTAGATAATACCACTAATGAATTATAATAAAAAATAGAAAAATTTCCATTTATAGCTATAAAAATTCAATTACATTCACTACAGCTTAAATAATTAAAATAATAAAGAAATGCTACCGTTTAAGAGGTTATAATCCGTTTTATTATATGTTATTATTAAGTTAACGCTTTGGTAATTTTTAGGTTAATAGAATGTTTTTAGTTTAGACTTAAAAATGAAATTTAAAAGATTAATTAGAAATAATATTTAAAGTTTATTCTTTTAAAGATTATTTTTAAAAATAGTTGACAAGCTGTGAAGGAAGTAATAAAATATAATCAATAAAACGATTACAACAAAATACCGAGATCGTTACTTTAAGTTAGGCGAAACCTTAATTAATGAGAAGAGATTATATTTTAATCCTTTTGATTAATTGAGGTTTTTTGTTTAAAATTCGAGTAACTATATATTTTAATGAGGTGGTGTAATGAGGATAAAAAAGAGCTTTAACAATAACGTGGTTTTAGTAACTGATAGTGAAGGCAATGAAAAAGTTGTTATGGGAAAAGGGTTATCTTTTAAAAAATCTGTTGGTGATGTTATTGATGAAAAGCTTGTTGAAAAGGAATTTATCTTCAAGGGAGGGGATGTTTCAGAGAGGTTTAAGTTATTATTAGATGATGTTTCTGAGGAGTTAATTTCTTTAAGCTATGATATTGTTGAATATATTAAAAGCAGCATAAATCTTAAGCTTAATGATTATATCTATATTACTTTAACGGATCACATAAATAATGCGATTAAGCTCTATAAAGAAGGAATGGAAATTAATAACCCTTTAAAATGGGAGATTAAGAAATTATATCCTAAGGAATTTAAGGCAGGTATTAAAGCTATTGAATACATCGAAGATGAATTAGGTATAGATTTATCAGAAGATGAAGCTTGTAATATTGCAATGCATATAATAAATGCAGAGGTAAATGGCTTTGGAGATAGTTTAGAAGACGTTTCTAATATGAGCAAAAAGATAGGGGACATACTAAATATAGTAAAGTATACTTATGGTATAAACCTAGATGAGGGCTCTATATCTTATGAAAGATTCATAACTCACTTAAAATTCTTTTTCAAGAGATTAGAAAAAAAGGGTAATGAAAATAGTGATAGCGAAGAATTTCTTTTATCACAAGTTAAAGAAAAGTATCAAGATGCTTATAAGTGTATGTTAAAGATACAAAAGTATTTAGATACAGATTTAAATAGCGAAGAGATGCTTTATTTAACGCTTCACATTCAAAGGATTACAAAATAAAATATCAGGATTGTTACTTTAAGTAGGCGAGACCAAATTTTGAATATTTCATAATATTCTTATATTGGTTTCGTCTTTTTTTATATAAAAAAATCATAAAATCAAGGAGGAATATTATGAAATACGAAGCTTTAGCTAAAGAAATTATAAAGTATGTTGGTGGAAAAGAAAATATTAATAGTTTAACTCATTGTATAACTCGTTTAAGGTTCAAGCTAAAAGATGAAAAAATTGCAAATACAGAGGCTTTAAAAAACTTAGATGGAGTAGTTACAGTTGTAAAAAGTGGGGGTCAGTATCAAGTTGTAATCGGAAACCACGTTCCAGAGGTTTATAAAGATGTAGTTTTAGTAGGTGGAATTGGAATGTCAGAGTCAGAAGATGCCGTTTCAGAAAAGATGAGTCCTTTTAATAGATTTATAGATATAATTTCAGGAGTTTTCACTCCAGTTTTAGGAGTTTTAGCTGCAACTGGGATGATTAAAGGATTAAATGCACTGTTTGTAGCATTAGGGTGGTTAACACCAGATACTGGAACTTATGCTATACTTAATGCTATAGGGGATAGTTTATTTTACTTCTTCCCAGTATTCTTAGGATTTACAGCAGCTAAGAAGTTTAAATTAAATCAATTCTTAGGTATGGCGATAGGTGCAGCACTTGTTTACCCAGCACTTGCAGGGCTTACAACAGGAGATCCTTTATTTGTTTTATTTGGAGGGACTATAATTGAATCGCCAGTTTACGTTACATTCCTTGGAATTCCAGTTATTTTGATGAATTACACATCAAGTGTTATTCCAATAATAATAGCTTGTTTTGTTGGTGGAAAAGTAGAAAACATTTTCAAAAAATATATTCCAAGCGTAGTTAGTAACTTTTTAGTTCCGTTTTGTACATTACTTGTAGTAGTTCCTTTAACATTTATAGTGATAGGGCCTATAGCAACTTGGGCAAGTCAGCTTTTAGGTGCAGTAACAGTAGCTGCATATAACTTAAGTCCAATAGTTGCAGGAGTTATACTTGGAGGCTTCTGGCAAGTTTTTGTTATATTTGGATTACACTGGGGAATTGTTCCTATAGGATTTAATAACTTAGCAGTTAATGGTTATGATGCAATACTTGCTTTAATCTTTGCAGCATCTTTTGCACAAATAGGTGTAGTACTTGCAATTATGTTTAAAACTAAGGATAAAAAATTAAAATCACTTTGTATACCAGCATTTATTTCAGGTATATTTGGAGTTACAGAACCTGCAATTTATGGTGTAACATTACCTCGTAAAAAGCCATTTATAATAAGTTGTATAGGTGGTGCTGTAGGTGGAGGAATACTTGGTGCTATGGGTACATTAGTCTACACAAATGGTGGACTTGGAATATTCCAAATACCAGCATTTATAAATCCTAAAAACGGTATAGATGCAGGTTTTTACGGAATGATAATTTCTATGGTAGCTTCATTTGCACTAGGATTTATAATGATGTTCTTCACTAAGTTAACAGGAGAAAAAGAAGAAGATAACAAAGTTAAAGAAAACGTTTTAGTAAAAAGAGAAGTTTTAAATAGTCCTTTAAATGGAAAAGTTGAACCTTTAAGTAAAGTAAAAGATGATGCTTTCTCTAAAGGGGTTTTAGGAAAAGGTATAGCAATAGAGCCTTCAGAAGGAAAGGTATTTGCACCAAGTGATGGAGTAGTTACTACATTCTTCCCTACAGGACATGCTATAGGGATAACAACAGATACAGGAGCTGAAATTCTTATCCACGTTGGAATGGATACAGTTCAGTTAGAAGGAAAGTATTTTACACCTAAAGTAAAACAAGGTGCAAAAGTTAAAAAAGGAGAATTATTGTTAGAGTTTGATATAAAAAATATAGAAAAGGCTGGATTTTCAGTAACAACTCCAGTAGTTATAACAAATTCTGATAGTTATTTAGATATTATAGAAACTGATAAAAAAGAAATAAATAAAAATGATGAAATACTAACAGTAGTAATTTAAATTTAGGGAGGATGAATTTTATGAAAAATTTAGGATTTAATGAAAACTTTTTATGGGGAGGAGCATTAGCTGCAAACCAATGTGAAGGAGCTTATTTAGATGGAGGTAAAGGTCTTACAACTGTAGACCTTTGCCCTACAGGTAAAAATAGATTTGATGTTTTAATGGGTAAAATAGATAGTTTAGAGCCAGTAGATGGAGAGTACTATCCTTCACACGAAGCTATTGATTTTTATCATAGATTTAAAGAAGATATAGCATTATTTAAAGAAATGGGATTTAAATGTTTAAGAGTTTCTATAGCTTGGTCTAGAATATTCCCAAATGGTGATGAAGCTGAGCCAAACGAAGATGGGTTAAAATTCTATGATGAATTATTCGATGAGATGATAAAAAATGATATAGAACCTGTAGTTACTTTATGTCACTTTGATCTTCCAGTTAGCTTAATAAAGAATTATGGAGGATGGAGAAACAGAAAATTAGTAGACTTTTATTTAAATTATACAACTACTATTTTTAATAGATACAAAGATAAAATAAAATACTTTATGACATTTAACGAGATTAATATGTTATTACACGCACCATTTTTAGGAGCTGGAATAATCTTAAAAGAAGGTGAAAACGCTGATAAAATAAAATATCAAGCAGCACATCACCAATTAATTGCAAGTGCATTAACAACTAAAGTAGCGCACGAAATAATAAAAGATTCTATGGTAGGTTGTATGCTAGCTGCTGGTGTAACATACCCTTATTCAGCAAATCCTTTAGATGTAAAAAAAGCTATGGATAATGATAGAGAAAATTATTTCTTTATAGATGTTCAATCAAGAGGAGAATATCCAGGGTATGCAAAGAGATTCTTTAGAGAAAATGATATAGAATTAGAAATGGAAGATGGGGATTTAGAGATATTAAAACATAACACAGTAGATTATATCGGATTTAGTTATTACTCAAGTAGATGTGCAAGTACAGATCCAGAAGTTTTAAATGGAATGACTGGTGGAAACGTATTTGAAACTATTAAAAATCCTTATTTAAAAGCATCAGAGTGGGGATGGCAAATAGATCCACTTGGACTTAGAATAACTTGTAACACATTATACGATAGATACCAAAAGCCTTTATTTATAGTTGAAAATGGACTTGGAGCTGTAGATAAAATAGAGGAAGATGGAAGTATAAACGATGATTACAGAATCGAATATTTAAAAGAGCATATAAAAGAAATGAAAGAAGCAGTACTAGACGGAGTTGAACTAATCGGGTATACACCTTGGGGCTGTATAGATTTAGTATCAGCATCTACAGGAGAAATGAAAAAAAGATATGGGTTTATATATGTAGATAAAGATAACGAAGGTTTCGGAAGCTTAGAAAGAAGAAAGAAAAAGAGTTTTGATTGGTACAAAGAAGTTATAAAATCAAATGGTGAAAATCTATAAAAAATTTAGGGCTATTACATTTTTGTAATAGCCCTAATTTTATACCTTATTTTTCTTAAAAGCAGAACTTATTCCAAGATAAAGCCCACCTATAATTATAAAAATTAATCCAGGGATATACTTACCAAGGACTACGTTTATAAAACCGGCTATTAAAAGAATTATACTAGCTACAAATATTAACTTAGATTCTCTTATATTGAAAGTTTTTTTACTCTTTTCTATATCTTTTTCAAACTTTTCATCGTATTTATCCATTACTAAATCCTCCTAATATCTATATTTAAAATATAACATATTTAATAAATATTATACGAACTCTTAAGATAATTAACTAAAAGTAGATAAAATTTACAGTTTGATAATATGTAGTTTAATCCCAGTTAATAAGGAATTTGTAAAATTTTATTGTAAATATAGGGGGAGGTATTAAATATGAAGCAAAAACTATATAAAACAATAGTAATGATAGCTTGTATTATTGTAATTGCAGATGCAGTCTATGACTTTGGCTGTGGATTTGTTGAAGGATGCAAAGATCAAGCAAATCAAATAGAATCTAGTGATTCAAGATAGGAGATTTTATGGAAACTACTTTACAAATTAAAAGATGGCCCATGAGGCTTGCAATTTCAGGATTATTCCTTTGGGTAATTCCGATTGTCGGGATTGTTATAAATATAATAGGAATAGTTAAGTCAATAATGAGCTACAGAGAAGATAAGTTAAATATATATAAAGTAGCTTTAATTTTAAACAGCTTAGAAATTGTACTAGTTATAGTAAATTTTATTGTTACTATTAAATTAGTTATAGATTCTACGGGAAATTTAAATTAGGGGGAAATAGATGAAAGTTTTTAAAATTATAGGGTTTATAATAGTTACTTTTGTAGTATATCTAGTTTCAACTTTGATAGGGGGCTTTTTAGCTACAGCCTTAGTTGGAATTAAGTCGAATAAATATATGTTAATTGCTTTTTTAACGGCTTTAATAATTACAATTATAGTATATATAGTTTATTATTATTTAAATGGAGAGAAGAATTTTAGTGATAGATTTTTTCTGAAAAAGACGAGTTTTAAAAGTATTTTATTTTCAATTTGTATTGGCTTTGGAACATTTGTAATATCAGTTCAAATAATGAGATTATTAAGTCAATTTCAAGGTACATATAAAGCTACAGAAGAGTTTATAGGTGGAATGAATAATAATATATATGGGATTATAGCATTAGTTATTATAGCTCCAATATTTGAAGAATTAGTCTTTAGAGGATTTTTATTTGGATACTTAAAGAAAAATTGCAATATTTATATAGCTGCAATAATCCAAGCCCTTCTGTTTGGACTTGCACACGGGAATATAATTCAAGGCTCTTATGCTTTTGTTTTGGGGCTATTTTTAGCTTTTAGCTTAGTTCAAAGTAAATCTTTAATTTGTCCTATAGTTATACATATGACTAATAATTTAATAGGTGGAGTGATTACTACTCAAATTTCAGGAAATGTAGCATTAGGCGTAATAATCCTTATAATATCTATAGTTCTTGGAAGTTTTGGAACTATAAAGATGTTTGAACTTAATGATTTAAGGTTTTACAAAAGATAGGGGGAATTATGAATAAAGTTTGGGATTCAGCAAAGTTTATTATAAAAGTAGTAGGATTGTATTATGTAGTAAGTATACTATGTATGTTTGTTTTAGGACCTATAGGATATATAAATGGAGGTATTGAAAAAATAAATGGATTAATTTTAAGTGTACCACCTTTAGTTTTAATAGTTGTAATTATAATGATTTTAAAAGATCGTTATAAAACGAATCTAAAAGAAACATTTGAAAAATTAGATATAAGAAAATTTAATTCGAGTTCTAAAAAGTTAGTAATTTTGTTAAGTATAATAGGCGTATTTATAGGTAGTGGAATAAGCTATGATATTTCAAAATTTTTTAAAGAGCTTGATGTTGATTTATCTTTTTTAGATGGAGCAGTTAAAACTTTTACAGGATGTATAGGAATAGCAATTTTAGGGCCAATTTCTGAAGAAATATTATGCAGAGGACTTATTTTAAAGAGGCTATTAAAAAATAATAATGTGTATGTAGCGTTAATTGTTCAAGCATTGATTTTTTCTATTATGCATGGAAATTTTGTTCAGGGAATTAATGCATTTATATTTGGAATAGGATTAGGGGTTTTATATCTTTATTCAAACTCACTTTTAGCACCTATACTAGTCCATATAATTAATAATACCCTTTGTGTAATTTTTGCAACTGGATTAATTAATTTAGATATAGTATTTGATAACTTAATAATAGTTAATATACTTTTAGTTTTAGGATTAATATCTTTAATAGTTATTTGTAAAAAATCATTAAGGGTATATAAAGATAGATTACTAAAACAATAATAGAAAAGCTATCATAATGATAATTATTATCTTATGATAGCTTTTTTTATTTTTGACTAAATTGTTAACAATATTTATTCTATCTATCAAATGTTGAAAAAGAGTTTAATAGAATGTAAAATTAAATATGAATTTTATAAAAAATATATATACTTATAATAAAATTTACAGAAAATATTTATGTAGTAAAAATATTGAAATGGAGGATAGTTATGAAGGGGACAGTTGTGTCAACATGGATGAAGACTAACCGAAAGCTGTTTGATGATAATGTAGTTAATGAAGCTATGGATAGCGTAGGTTTTGGGAGAGATAAGATATTCTCGCCAATAGAAAATGTAGATGATGATAAGGTTCGTGCATGTATAAAATATATTGCAGACAAAAACAATATAAAAGCAAATGAGCTTTGGAGAAAGATTGGACAAGATAATGTTATAACTTTTAGCAAAGATTATCCAGGATTCTTTAAACATGATAATGTATATTCATTTTTAAAATCGATGTTTGATGTACACGTAGTTATGACTAAAAGGTTTAAAGGGGCTAAACCACCACTACTAAAGATAGATCCTATTTCAAAGAGAGAGGCTATATTTAGTTATAATTCTAATAGAGGAATGTTTGATTACTTTTTAGGAATGTTAGATGGAGTTTGTAAGCATTTTAATGAAAAGGTAAAGATAGAAGAAATAAATAAAACTAATACTTCTTTAGATTTAAAGCTTACTTTTGAAAAGGATATATACTTTAAAAAATCATTTAAAGTAAATAAGATATTATCTTTTGGTATTTTTAATAGTTTAAGTGCTAAAACTTCTATAATAGCTTTTGTATTTAGTTTAATACCTAACTTATTGTTATTTGGGACAAGTGGAATAGTAAAATCCCTTATATCATCAGTAATAGTAGCAGCATTTACATTTGTGTTTACAAAAGTATTGACTTCACCTATTAGTAGTATTAAAGATGAAATTAATAACTTATTAAATCATAAATACGATATTGATAGCGAGATAGTAACTAATGATGAGTTTGAAGATATATATAAACTTTTAGGAAAATACAAAGGTCGTATACAAACTGACTTTGTAGGCTTTAAGGGTATAGTAGACGAAATGAATACTTTCACTAGAAATATAAATAACATTTCAAGTTCTATGGAAAACACTTCAAACGAAATAAGTGGAGTTGTAGAACAAGTAGCAACAGGTGCTATTACTCAAGCTGAAAATACAGATGAAGCAGTTGAATCTTTAAATGAAAATATAAATTCTCTAAAAGGAATAGTAAAAAAAGAAAACGGAAATAAAGTTCAACTTGAAGAAGTAATGGGTCAAATAAATAACAGTTATACGCATGTTAATAAATCTAGTGAAAACATCCAAACTACTTTAAGTAAATTTAACGAAGTTAAAAATAAAGGTGTAGATTTAGAAAATAAAGCATCAGATATAACTAAAATAGTTCAAATAGTTTCAGCTATAGCAGAGCAAACAAACCTTTTAGCACTTAATGCTTCTATAGAAGCTGCAAGAGCAGGAGAACAAGGAAAAGGATTTGCTGTAGTTGCAGATTCTATAAGATCACTTGCAGAACAATCAAAAGATGCAGTTTCTGAGATTAATACAAACCTAGAATTATTTAGACACGAAATAAATAATCTAGTTAAACAAATAGAAGATCAATACGATATTTTAGAATCTGAGACAGATAATTTAGGAAACGTAAGAGATATTAGCTTTGAAGCTAACGAGTCAGTAAAAGAAGTAGCAAGTGCTATGATTCATACTATAAATAGCTTAAATACTGAAGCTTCTTCAATATCTAACGTATATTCAAGTATTGAATCTTTAGCAGCTATCGCAGAAGAAAACTCTGCTTCTTCAGAAGAAGTAAGTGCAAATGTTACATCATACACTAACGATATAAAAGATTTAATAGAAAGAATTTCACATTTTGAAGATATCACAAAGGAATTTAAAAAAGATTTAGATAAATATAAGATATAAAAATGGAAGAAGGCACTATTTTCTAGGGGAGAAAATAGTGCCTTTTTAAACTTCAAAAATCAATACTTTAAAGCTTTGAAATAGCGTAGGGGAACGCTATTTCTTTTTTTTGCATCACATTGATACATAGAAATTTAATGACTTCTATATTTTAAATTGTAAATCTAAAAATATCAATATGAAATTGGAGGTAAATTATAGAAGAATATGTATGTGTATACATATAATAGGTAATAAGATATTTAATTGTAAATTTTAATAGGAGGAGTTAGCTTGGATAAATTATCATGTTATAATAAAACTATAGAAGAAAATCTGAAATTAACTAAAGAAAAAGTTCTAAAACTCCTAAAAAAAGATGAAAAGATAGAAGTTTGTATAAAAGGTTTTAGTGAAAAAGCTTTAAAAACGCTTCCTTTAATATCTTTATTATCAGAAGAATCCTTACTTAAGTTCAATAAATCAGCATTTAATTATTTAATTTTTATAACAAATGAGAGAATTTTTATAAATGAGCATTTAAGTGATTCAAATAGTCCAGAATTAAAGATTTATGAGAAATCTTCAATAGAATCATTTAAAGTAAAACCTAAAAATTTACACAAAAAGATAAGCTATTTTAACCATTACAAAGAGCATAAACGTTTAGCGGTTATAACAAGAATTTGTAAAAGTATATTATTTTTAGCTGGTATTTTACCTATAATAATAATATTTACACTTTTGTTTGATTATCTCTTAGAGTTTGGATTTAACGATTATAGAGGAATTATTTTTAGTGTTTTATTTACAGTTTTAATTGGAATATTTTTTATGAGAAAACTAGAAAAAAAGATGGAAGTAGAGATAATTTTTAAAGATAAAACAAAGATAGAATTTCTAATATTAAATCTTAGTTGTATAAATAATGTCAAAAGGTATTTAAAGAAAATAAAAGCTAAAAAGGAGAAATAAATATGGATGATAATATTTATAAAGGTTCTGAAGAACATGATGCTTCAGAGAGTGAAATTTTAGATAAAATTTTATTAAATGATAAGCTTTTAGATAAAGATTTTAAACGTGAAAAATTTAATGAAGCATTAGATACTTTTAAAGCTACTTTAGAAAAAGATGAATATATGATAAGTTACGCTCAAGGAAGCGCTGTAGATTCAAATTGCAAAAGAGCTATGACATCTGTTATGGGGCCTGGCTGTTATCTTTCTAACCCTATGTTTTTTGATTGGCCAATCTACGTTACTTTAGCAAAAACTAATAAGGGTTTTTATGCAATCGAAAGAGGGATGTATGGAAAATATATCAGAAGTTTTAAATTAAAGGAAGATACTTTTAAATTTTTTATAGATGGTAGAATTCTTTTAGAATGCAAAAAAGAAGATCTAGGAGAGTATAATATTCACTTCGACCTTGAAAAAAGAGAAAGGTTAGAAAATGTTGTAGGAAGCATAGATAAAGCTATTAATGGTTCAGAAAAAAAGACTAGGTGGGAAAAAAACAGCAATAAAACTATTTTAGTCGAAGTTTTAATAATAATTTTAGCTATTATAATTGTATATTTTTTAGTTTAATGATTAAGATTTATACTAAAAAATGAGTTTCTTTTTAAGAATTCAGAGTTTAGATACTCCAGGTAAATAAGAAGGAGAAGATTCTAATAACAAGCTTTAATAAGGTAACTAATATAAATGATGTATTTTCCTTTAAATTAATATATGTTGCTTTAGGTGTAGGATTTATAATTTTAGGAAAGTATTTACCAAAGCTTAAAAGAAATAAATTAATTGGAATAAGAACATCTAAAACTTTATCAAACGACGAAATATGGGAAAAGACTCATAAATTCGGAGGCAAAGTTTTTATTGTCTTTGGTGCTTTATTTACTATAATATCTTTAATTATCAAAGGGAATATTGCTATGCCTTTATTAATAGTTTCATTACTAATTTTAACTGTAATATTATGTTTATATCCTAGAAAACTTACAAATAAAAAGAATTAATGATGAGTATAAAAGACTTGAATTCTATTTTGAATGCAAGTCTTTTTAGATTTTAAAGTAAAGATGTTATTATTTGTAATAAAATGAAAATTTAAATAAAATAATTAGTATATGGTCAGATATTATATAGATAATTCGTCTATATAGTATAAGGAGGGACGAAGGATGAAAGAAGATGAACTTATAAGAGGGTTGATAAATAAAGAAGAAAAAGCTTTTAACTTTATAGTAAATAAATACGGCTTAACTATTTTAAAAATAATCAAAAGTATCTTAAAAGAACCACACGAAAAGGATTTTATAATTGAATGTTATGATGACACTTATATGAAAGCACTAGAAAATATAAGTAAACATAAAAAAGACTGTGAGTTTAGAGTTTGGATATACACAATAGCAAAGTATACTGCTTTAGATTATAAAAGAAAATTAAAAAGGTTATATAAAAATGATGAATTAGATGATAAAGATGCAGTGTCTAAAGGGGTAGAAGACATTTATATAGAAAGAGAAGATTTAAAAATAATAAATGAAATATATAAAAAATTAGATAGAGAAGATCAAATTTTATTTAAGGATAAATTTATTAAAAACTGTGATACAGAGTATTTAAAAGAGAAATATTTTATAAGTAGAGATACACTTTATAAAAGGATAAGTAGGCTTAGAAATAAGTGTAGAAAAATACGTGAGGAAATTAGAGAGGAGAGAGAAGCATGATAGTAGAAGATTATATAACTGACGAAGAGATTAAAAAGTTTGAAGAAGAAGAAATACCTAAAGATTTAGCTAAAGAGGCATATGATAGTGTAAATGAATCATTTGTCCAAATGAAGTTTAAAAAGGCTATGGATGAGTTTTCTAAAACTTTAGCTAAGGATGAATATATAATAGATCATATTTCAGGAAGCGCTGTAGATGCTAAATGTGAAAGAGCTATTATGTCAGTTGCAGGGCCTGGATGTTATCTTTCAAATCCGATGTTTTTTGAGTGGCCTTTCTTTATAACTTTAGTAAAGACAAATCAAGGTTTTTATGGAGTAGAGAGGGCTATGTATGGTAACTTTATAAGAAGCTTTAAACTAAAAAAAGAAAATATGAAAATCTTCGTAGATAATAGAGTATTACTTCAAGCAGAAAAGGAAGATGGAAAAGTATATAACTTAGATTTTTACCTTGAAAAATTAGATAGATTAAAAGAAGTATTAAGGGATGAAAAAGATGAAAAGGTTGGTTTAAAGAAAAAAACTAGATGGGAAAAAGATGTAGATAAAATTTTTATTATACAAATGATATTTACGATTTTACTTACAATTTTTATAGTATATCAAAACCTTTCTATGCGTTAATAAATTAAAAAGCTACCACTTTAATTTATTAAAAGTGGTAGCTTCTTTATATAAATTATTAAAAGAAAGAACTATCTCATAGATAAAGCCTTTTTAGTTGCTTTAAATATTTTGTTATATCCTGTACATCTACATAAGTGACCTGATAATTCACGTCTAAGTTCTTTATCAGTAAAGTTTTTACCACTTTCAACTAAAGCTGTAGATGTTAATACTAGTCCTGGAGTACAAAATCCACATTGAACTGCGCCTTCATCTATAAAGGCTTGTTGGACATTACTTAGTTTGCCGTTTTTTTCTATTCCTTCAATTGTTCTTATAGTTTTACCGTCAGCCCAAACTGCAAGATAAATACAAGAATCAGTAGGAATGCCATCTACAAGAACAGTGCAAGCACCACACTCTCCAACTAAACAGCCTTGTTTTACACCAGTTAGGTTTAATCTAAATCTTAAAATTTCAGATAAAGATTCCCTTATATCTATTTCCATTTCGTATTTTTTATCATTAACTGTTAAATGAATCATTTTTTTAAAGCTCATAATCTTTCCCCCTTGCTCTGTCTACAGCCTTTTCGATGCATCTATAGGATAAAACTTCTATTAAATGTTCTTTATATTCTTTTGAGGCATTCCAAAAATCAATAGCATGTGATGATTTTAAGGCAGTCTCGCCTAAAAGTTTCATATTTTCATCTGTGATTTCCATACCTCTTGCTAAATTTTCAGAAGTTTCGCATCTAAGTGGAGTAGGGCCTGAAACCCCTAGACCTATACGTAAATCCTTAAATTTATCATCCTCAATTTCAAGTACTACAGAAACTCCCATAAGTGCTATATCTAAAGCGTTTCTGCTTGCAAACTTTTCGTATTTTCCAAACTTATTAAAATAATCTTCTTTATTAATTATAATGCTAACTAAAATCTCATCTTTTGATATATTTACTATACCAGGACCCCTATAAAAATCCTTAATAGGTACTATTCTTTCTGTGTTTCTAGATTTTAATTTAAGATTCGCATTATATGCAAAAAGTGTTGGAGCGCTATCAGCTGATACTGCACCGTTACAAACATTTCCTCCTATAGTTGCAATATTTCTTATTTGAGGACCTCCTAAAGATACTGCAGCTTCTGCTAAAGTTGGAATATATTTATTTATAATGTCGCTTCTAAAGATTTCTGTAAATGTAGTCATAGAACCTATCTCTATAGAACCGTCAGGATTTATATCTATCTTTTTTAAAGACTCTATATCCCTTAAGCTTAAAAGGCAAAGACTTTTAAATCTCTCTTCACGAAGTTTAACAAGTACATCAGTGCCTCCAGCAATTATAGTTAAATCTTTTACGTTATTTAATAATTCAAGGGCTTGGTCTAAGCTATTTGGTTCAAGAATTCCTGTAATATCATACATTTTGTTTCACCCCTTTTAAAATTATGCCGCTTTCCTTTAGCTTTTCAAATACTGATTGACAGTCCATAGGAAGTTTATTTATCTTTACACCTACAGCGTTTAATACAGCATTTCTTATAGCTGGTGCAGGAGAGATTGTTGTATTTTCACCTAAAGATTTTTGACCATAGCTTGATTCAGGGTCATATTTTTCTACAAATTCGCATTTGACATCTGGAGTATCCATCATAGTTGGAAGTTTGTAATGTAAAAGGTTGTTATTTATAATCGCACCTGTATTTTTATCTATTATGAATTTTTCAGATAAAGCGAAACCTAATGCCATACTAACTCCACCATCAACTTGACCTTCTGCAAGTTTCTTATTTAAGATAGTACCTGAATCGTGTATATTATATAAATCTAATACTTTTATTTTTCCTGTTCTTGTATCTACTTGAACTTCTACGAAAGTAGCACCGTAAGCTACTGCATTATTTCTAACCTTTACAGTTAAATCAGAAGTTATAGGAGCATATTTTTCTTTGTTATAATATGCTTCAAGGCAGATATCTTCAAGAGAATATAATATTCTTTTAGAACTTTTTGATATTATATTAGAATTTTTTAAATCTATCATATCAATATCTAAACCTGATTTATCAGAAGCTATATCTAAAACTTTTTTCTTAACCTCAAGTGCTGCTTTTTTTATTGCTTGTCCTGCAATAAAAGATTGTCTTGAGGCATAAGAACCTGTATCAAATGGAGTAACATCAGTATCTTGTTTTGAAACTAAAGTTATAGTATCAAAAGGTATACTTAAAGTTTCTGAAACCATTTGAGAAAATACTGTATCACTTCCTTGTCCTATTTCAGTTGCACCTACTTGAACTTGAACTGATCCATCTTGATTCATAACGATTCTGCAACCAGCTTCTTCAACAGATACAGGGTAAGTTCCAGAGAAGTAGCTAAAGCAAGCCATACCAACACCTTTTCTTATAGGGCCAGTTTGATTCTCATATTCTTTTCTTTTTTTATCCCAATCTATAAGTTTTCTTCCACGCTTTAAACAATCAGGAAGACCAAATGTTCTTATAACTATTCCAGTTGGCTCGTCTACAAAACCTTCTTTTATAAAGTTATTCAATCTAAAATCAACTGGGTCAAGTTCTAAATTATAACAGATATCATCTATTAAAGATTCAAGCATAAAACACATCTGAGGAATTCCGTAAGCTCTCATAGCTCCAGCTACAGGAAGGTTTGTATAGATTGTTTTAGGTCTGTATTTTTCTGCTTTTATATCATATAAAGGACGTATCTTACTTCCAGCACTCATTGCAATTGAGTGCCCGTGTGAAGCATAAGCCCCGTTATTTACGTAATTTTCTATATCAAATGCAAGAAGTTTATTATTTTTATCAAGTGCCATTTTTATATAGGCCCTCATAGCGTGTCTTGTTCTTGTAGAAACTATAGCTTCTTCACGTGTTAAACAAAGCTTAACAGGTCTTCCTGAAACAGCCATACTCATAGCGCAAGTTAAAGGTTCTATAATTACATCTTGCTTTCCACCAAAGCCACCTCCTACGTAAGGTTTTAAAACCCTAACTTTACCTATAGGTAAGTTACAAGCTTTAGCTACAATCCTACGAACTATATGAGGAATTTGGGTTGAAGATATTATAAGCATTCTTCCTTTTTCATCCCTTTTAGCTATAGTGTTATGAGTTTCCATCTGACAATGCTGAACTATTTGAGTTTCGTATTTACCACTAAACACTTTATCAGCATTTTTAAATATTTCATCTGGATCGCCAACTGTAATTCCAAAATCACTTATTATATTATTAGGCCTTTCATCATGAATTACAGGCGCACCAGGCTTAATAGCTTCTTCTTGGTCTACTACAAAAGGTAAAACTTCGTAGTCAACCTTTAATGCTTTTAATCCTTGTATTGCAGTAACTTCATCTATAGCAACAACGCAAGCTACAGCATCACCAACGAATCTGGCTTTGTCAGCTAGCATCATATAATCATCTATATCTCTATGACTTGGATCTAAAGAATAAGGATGACCTGCTGTTGCATATTTTATATGAGGCAAATCCTCGTGACTTAAAACTGCAAGAACTCCTGGGATTTTTAAAGCTTTTTCTTTATGAACTTTTATAACTTTTGCGTGAGCATAAGGGCTTCTTAAAACTTTACCAATTAATATATCTCTTTCTGTGTAATCGGAGCAGTACTTAGCTTTACCAGTAACTTTTGCATAGGCATCTACCCTAGTAATATCTTTTCCTACTATGTCAAATCTGTTTTCCATAAGCATATCCTCCTTAAAATTATGTCAAAGTTTTTACGTAGTTTAGAATATTTAGTTTTGTGGTTGTTTTCTGTATTTAACTGACAAAACTAAAACTATTAAAGCTAGTACTATATTTAACCATTGTGTTCCTTGAATAAAATAATTGACCTTATTAATAGCTAAGTTGATAGCTATGCATGTTAAACCAAGAGTAAGTATAGACCAATATTGAAGATTCATACCATCGGAATTTTTATTTTTAAATAGCTTATAAATTTGAGGTAGGAATGAGTACAGTAAAGTACAACTACCTAAAAATTGAGCTATAATACCAAAAGACTTTAGAGATTCCATAAAAACTTCCTCCTAAAATATTCTTATAGTTTTGCATCTTTCTTACTGTAGTAAACAATAAGAGAAGTACAAACTATACTTAATACTATATTTATTGATTGGATGATTAATTGTATTCTTGGAATTTGGCAAATAAATTGGTTTATTCCAATACAAGTTATGCCAAAGGTCATAATCACCCAAGATTGAGTACTATTATTTCCAGGACTTTTGGTTTTGATTAATGTAATGATTTGAGGTATAAAACAATAGACGAGTAATATACCACCTACAAAATTGATAACAGTTCCGATTGTTTTTAAAGTTTCCATAAACACTTTCTTATCTCTAAAACATTAAATCGTTTACAATTGGTTTTACATTAAGCTAAGGTAGAAATTTCAGAAACATTTTAGAAATAAGTTCCTCCTTTCAACCTAGTTAATACATTCTCTATTAAATTTTCTTTTGTATGTAAATCTATTTTAATAAAATTAGGAAATTAAATCAAATATTTAACAGAATAGGAAAAATACAAAATGTTAAGTCTATTAAGTAGATGTTAAAAAAGTCATTAAACGTTAACAAAGGACTGTCTTAAAATAAGACAGTCCTTAGATTTTGCTAAAGTTTAAATAAATATTTTGATATATAAAATTATAGCAAAATAAAAAATATGCGAAATTATAATAGCTAGGTAGACAGCTAAGGTGAAATTAAGTATATAATTTGATATTTTAAGTTGCTTAGGATTTGCATCTTCTATTCTTATTAAAAGATATTTTATTAAAAAGAATACTAATACTATTTTGATAAAAATACTTAAAATAGGAGACTCTACAATGTTTCTCATAAAGAGGTTAGCTTCTTTAAAGATACCAGTCTCAAGTAATAGAAGAGTAAAAATTATATCAAAAACATTTAAAATATAAAGTAACTTTAGCTTAAACTTTGTTATGTGCACTGAATTTGCTTTTAAAAAATTTAACATAATGAACTCCTTTATTTCTATCTTTGACAGAAAATAAAGAGTTTAGACAAAACTAAAAAAATTTTTTAAAAATAAATCTAAATTTCAATAAGTTTTGCTGAAACGCCATCTAAAGAATTTAATTCTTTTTTAAGAGCGGCTATTTCTTCTTGGTTGTTTAATAGTTCTAAAAGGATTAATCCCTTTTGAGAGCAGGCGTCTTCAGTTGCTTCGTGAAGACCTAGTCTAACTTTGATTGTGCAACCGTATTTAGTTAAAATTTCTTGAACCTTTGGTGCGATTTTGTTTCTAGGTGTTATTTTTATAGCCATAATATAAAACATAAAAAATCCTCCTTACGTATTTTTTATTATTTTAACACAAACTAGAAAAAATATCCTAAAATACATAGAATTAAAAATTTAAATATTTTATACTTAAGTAAAAGGAAGGGAAGTGAATTTTATGAGAAAAAAATGCGTTATTTATGATTTAGATGGAACAGTTTTAGATACAGAAGAGATGAATTTTATTCCACTACAAAGGCTTATTAAAGAAGAGTTAAAAAAGGATATAGAATATGAAGACCTTTTAAAATACAGGGCTAATGCTGGTCTTAAAACTATAGAAGAATTAGGGTTTAAGGATATTGAAAACTCATATAAAAAGTGGGTAAGATATGTAAATGAGTATGAAAAGGGAGCAAAGCTTTATGAAAATTTTGATAAAGTCATAGAGGAAGTTTCAAAGAGAGGTGTTATTCAAGGAATAGCAAGTTCAAAGATGAGAAAACAATACGAGATAGACTTTTATGATACAGGGTTACATAAATATATGGAGTGTGAAGTTTTAGCAGAAGATACAGAAAAACATAAACCTCATCCAGAACCAATACTTAAGGCTCTAGAATTATTAAATATAGACCCTAGTGAAGCTCTATACGTAGGGGATACAGAGTCAGATATGTTAGCATCTAAAGAAGCAAAAGTTGAATTCGCCTTAGCTAAGTGGGGGTGTATCGATTTAGATAAAGTAAAAGCCGATTATTACCTAGACTCTCCAGAGGATTTACTTAAAATATTAAAATAGATCTAAATAATTAATGCGATGCAAAATATTATGCATCGCATTAATTATAAATTAACTAAGATTATAAAAAGAAGTTTGCGTAAAAAAGTCCAAAAAGGACAAGAAAAACAAATATTCCAATTATGCCTGACATAAATTTAAGTGCTTCAGTTTTTTCTTTCATAATAAACCCCCTAAGGCATTAAATAAATTCAAGTTATATTTATATTATAATTAAAAAATTTAAAAATAAATATATATTTATGAATAAAATACAAATAAAGTAAATAATCAGTGTATAAACAATTAAAAGTGAAAAATAAAGATTTATAAACTAATAATGAATATCCTTTTAGAGTCTAAACTTATTAAAGACCTCAGATAAATCATATAATGTATATTTTTCTCGAGCATTTGTGATCCACTCTTCAGTAAACTTTGTTATAGCTATAAAATCTTCTGATAAAGTCATTTCTTTTGAGGCTGATTTAGATAAAACTTCGCAAGCAGTATCTAAACTTTTACTAGCTGTATTTAAAGAAAAGTCACTTTGGATATACATTTCTTCTATACTTATTAAAGCTTTATAAAGTTTGTTTATATTTGATAGTTCTTTTATATCTAAAGATAAAAGAATTGTTGTGTCCGAAACATCAAATTTTAACTCTAAAAACATATCTACATCCTCTATTACCTGCAAGTTAACGTTAGTTATTTTGTTTCTATAATAATAGTATCTTAAAATATTATTTATTTTAGGGTTAAAGGTATCTTTAGTAATGTGAATTAATGCTTTATTTGTAAAACAAAATTCTTCATTAGAATTTTTTAAAAGAAAAAATATTCTTTCATTCTCTTCTTTTAGAGTATAATAAATAGAATCAGCTCTATTATAATCTTTCTTCCATAATATCTCACAAAGCTCCAAACTAATCACATCCTTTACATATATAAAATAAGTTTAGTTTATAGAATAGTATTTGTCAATTATTTCCAAAAGTTTTAAATTAAAAAATAAAGTTGTATAATTAAATAAAATTATAATTATAAAAGGAGATATAAAATGGCAAACATTAAATCAATAGAAGTAAATAAATTAAATAATCTAAAGGATATAAATTTAATTGATATAAGAGAAGAATATGAATTTTCATCAGGGCATTTAAAAAATGCAAAGAATATTCCTATGGAAGAATTATTAGAAGCACCAGATGAATTCCTAGAAGAAGATAAAACATATTATATAATATGTAAAGCTGGAATGAGAAGTTTAAGGGCTTGCAGTGAATTAAAAGAAGAAGGTTATAAAGTTATAAACGTTTCAGGTGGGACTTTAAGCTTTGATGGAGAATTAGAAAAATAACAAAAACTTTTAACTTTGTTAAATATTAAACTAAATTGATAAATAAATTATATTTGTTATAATTATGTAGGTATTTAATAAAAAGGTAAAAGGAGAGAATTTATATGAAAGAGGATAAGGCGCGGAAGCGGAATATAATATATTTAATATTAGTTTCAATAATAGTTATTTTGTTTGTAAGTAGTATTTATAATTATAAAGAAAAAGTGAAATTTCAAAAGATAGTTTTACAAACTGGAATAGAATCGATTGAAGAACTTGAAGAAACTTATAAATTCTATGAAACTTATCAAGGAAAACTTTCTTTAAATGATAAAAAAATGATTAAAAACTATGTTGGATTTTTAGCAAGCAATATTCAAAAGGGCAACTATGTATCTAAAATAAATGAATCAGAATATATAAATCTAAAAGATAGCTTAGAGAGTGTAATTGCAATAAATGATAAAAATGTCACATTTAAAGCTATTAAAACATTAAATAATTTAAATTCTCTTTTAAAAGATATACAGTCAAGAGAAAAAAAGTGTACTAAATCATTATGTAGTACAGAAGATGATGAAAAAAGAATAGTACAATACATAGAAGAATTAACACTTTTTAATAAATAGACCTTCAAATTTGAAGGTCTATTTTTTATATGAAGAAAATTACAAAAATAGTAATTGAAATAAAATAGTCTACAAATTAAAAAGTGAGAGTATTAGGTAACTTACTCAAATACAATTTTCTTTAAGTTAAAAGGCAAGATGTATAAATAGATTATTATTAAAGTGTTAAATAACAATATCTAAAAATTATAAAATGATAAAATAATGCAAAAAAACTGCAATTGTTAACTTTAATTCATAAAGTTAACAAAATATATATATTTACCGTCTAAATATGATATAATCAATTACATAAAAGAACAGAAAAGGACAAGTGTATTTTACACGTAAACAATGATGGGGTGATATAGATATGGGAAAAGTAAAAAAAGAATCTTTTATAGAGAAGTTTGGTAAGAAAATTCCAGATCCAGTAATTATATTTATGATACTTTACGCAGTAACTTTTGTACTTACTTTAGTTATGGGAGGAAAGGAATTTACAACTTTAGGAGCAGACGGAGCAGATATTACATATAGCGTAAAAAATATGCTAAATGCTGAAAATTTTAGGTGGATCTTTGATAATGCTTTATTAAATAACTGGCTTGCATACGGTGGAGGGGTACTTGGAACTATTCTTATAGTTATGCTTGGAGTAGGTTTATCAGAAGAATCAGGGCTTTTAAGTACTTTAATTAAGAAAATAGGATTAAAGGTTTCAGATAAATTTTTACCAGTAGTTTTAGTTTTCTTAGGAATAATGAGTAGTATAGCAACAGATGCAGGTTATATAATTTTAATTCCACTTGCAGGATTGTTATACGTAGGACTTAAAAAGAATCCTTTAATAGGTATGGCAGCTGCGTTTGCAGGGGTATCAGCCGGGTTTAGTGCAAACCTAATCCCAGGAACTCCTATAGATGTAATAGTTGGAAACAATGCAAAGATATTTGCAGAAGGACAAGGTGTTCCTTTTGTATCAAGAGCAGGAGAAGCTTTAAATCCTGCAACAATGCACTATTTCTTTATAGTTGCATCAACTATACTTTTATCAATTATAGGTTATTTTGTAACAGCAAAATTCGTAAAGCCTAGACTTGAAAAAGAAACTTACGTAATACCAGAAGATATGAATTTAAATGACTTTTCAGTAAAGCCAGAAGAAAATAAAGCTTTAAAAAGTGCATTAATTGGATTATTAATAGGACTAGCTATAGTTATAGGATTAGCACTAGGGCCTCTTGCACCATTTATAGGTGAAGATGGAACTAAGGTAAACCCAATAATGGATAATGTAATTTTAATAATAACTTTCTTATTCTTTATGACTGGACTATTCTATGGGAAGAAAGTTGGAAAGTTTAAAAATGCGATGGATATAGTAAAAGCTATGTCAAAGCAAATGGGAGGAATGGGATATGTTTTAGTATTAACTTTCTTCTCATATAACTTCTTAGCTTTATTAAGTTTCTCAAATATTGGAACGTATATAACGTATTTAGGTGCATCATTTTTACAAAACTTAGGGATAGATAAGTATCCTGTATTACTTTTAATAGGATTTATATTAGTAACAGCTTTAATAAATCTATTTGTTGGAGGATTAACTTCAAAGTGGATGCTACTTGGACCTATATTTATTCCAATGTTATATAACGTAAATCAAAATTTAACACCAGACTTAGTTTCAGCTGCATACAGACTTGCAGACTCATCAACTAATGTTATTTCACCACTTATGTCATACGCTGGAATAATACTAGTGTTTATGAGAAAGTATAAACCAGATTATACTTTAGGGGATATGATTAGATTAATGATGCCTTACTCAATAGCATTCTTAATCTTCTGGACAACTTTACTAATTGGTTTCTTCGTATTTGGATTACCACTAGGATTCTAAATTTAAAATCAATAGGGCTTAGTACTATATTTTAGTACTAAGCCCTAAATTTTTTAATTAAATATCTCTATTAATCCAAGTACTATAAGAAGTATTCCAGAAGTTATATCTCCGTATTTACCAAGTAGTCTTCCAAAAACTTTTCCTCCAAGAACTTGACCTAAAAATATAGTCAATAAACTTAAAATGAAGTTTAAAAAACATACTAGAGGTATATTTAAACCTGTTGCACTTGCAGCTATACCTACTCCTAAATTATTTAAAGTAAGGCCAAATGCTAAAACTAATGTAGTTTTTAAATTAAGGTCTTTTATTTTAGCATCTTCTGAATTTTTCTTGATTACACTTTGAATAGTAAAATATACACCCATAATTACTATAGTAAAAGCTCCTAAAAAGTTTGAGATATAATTAGGTAAGATCGAAGAAATTATTTTTCCAACCTCCATTGAAAGAAATGTTCCGAAAGTTCCAATAAAAGCAATTAAAAGATTATCAAAAAAAGTTATTTTCTTTTTTCCTATTTCATAAGAAATTCCAATAATAAAGTTATCTAAATTAGATGAAAGCCCAAAAAGTATTGCACTTAAAATTTCCATAAAAGTCTCCTAAATTTTAAATATCATATAAAACTATACACTTTAAATAAGATGAAAAAATAGATTTTAAGTTAATATATAATTAATATTTTTGATAAAATTTAAATATAGTATATAATTTAAATAGAAAAAGAAATTAATATATATTAAAATAAATAATAATTATACGTTTAATAGTATAATTATTTAGGCAAAATAAGAGAAATCTTATTTACGCAAAACTATAGGGACTAAGGTTTATAAACTATGTCAGCCAGCTGCACTTTATAAAGAGGAGCTTTAGCCTTAACTTTTATAGTTAAGGCTTTTTATATTAAAAATAATATGGAGATAAATATGAAGATAAAAAAGGTGTTAATAGGGATACTTGTTATAATAGTTACGGTTTTATTAGCCATTTTATTAACTAAAAAAACAGTTGATAAAAGAGCAGTAGATGAAGCTTATAATTATAGAGTACAAGTTGGGAATAAAGTCTTTAATGATTTAGAAGGTTATGAAAAGAGATATAAAAGTTCATTAGAAGAAGAAACTGACCCCTACAAAAAGGGTGTATATTATAGCTCGCTTGTGCAAATTTATTCAGCTAAAAATGAATACGAAAAGATGAAAGAAGCTTCAAATAACGCACTTTTAGAATATAGTAAAGTAAAATGTGGTGAGTATTTTAAAGCCAAAGAATTAGAATATCTATCTTGGTCTATGTTATCTATTGAGAAATTCACAGATAGCTTTAATGCTGCAAATGATTTATTAAATATTATAAATAATAAAAATAGTGATCTGTTATCAGAAGATGAGATTATTAGAGCGGAAGCTTTAGCCTATTCAGTGTATTTATGTGTTTATACGGAGTTTAACATAATGGATAAGGCAGAATTTTATTATAATAAATTAGGAAAATTAAATATAAAAGACGACTATAAAGTTGAATATAGCAAAATGAAATACTTTTATAAAAAGAAAGACTTTAAAGAAGCCTATAAGCATGCTTTAAAGTATAATGAGATAAATCAAAGGTTAGATGAAGCTTATAATCAAAACATATCAGATGCTTCTCTATTAGAAGTTGGTCTTTGTGAACTAGAAATAGGAGACCTTGAAAAAGGAAAAGATGATATAGAAAGAGCTAAATATTTAAATCAGCAAATAGGAGATAATCAATCAGTTGCAGATGCAAATGTAGGATTAGCTATTTATTATAGAAAAAAGGGAGATAAAAAAAAGGCTATATCCTATTATGAGAAAGCAATAGAAATGCATAAAGACGGCAAAGATTATTATAACGAAAAAAAGGTTTTATACGAACTTATTACATATTTAGAAGAAAATAATATAAAAATAAATGGAATGAATATTTACAAAACTTACTACAAAGTAGCAAGTACAGAAGCTAATAGTGAAGTTAATAGTATAATTTCGAAGATGGCAACTGCAAACGACGAGTTAAATGAATCAACTTTAAACCTTATGAATAGGCAGCTTACAATAGCAGAATTTGTTTCAATTTCTGGAGTGATAGTCATAATAGTTTTAGCAGTTATAACTTTAAAGCTTAGAAAAGTTTTAAATGAGAAGCAAGAAAGTGAAAAAGCTCTTAAAGAGCTAGTTAACTTTGATTATTTAACTAGAGTCTGTACTAGAGGATACGGAGAAGAATTAATACACGAAAAATTAAAAGATAATAAAGTAACTATAGCTATCTTAGATATAGATAACTTTAAAAATATAAATGATAGTTTAGGACACAGCTACGGAGATGATATTTTAAGAAAACTTGGAAAAGTATTAAAAGATTCAGTTTCAAAAGATGAGATTATCTACAGGTATGGAGGAGAGGAATTTGTAATTGCATTTATCTCTAAAGATAGAATTGAAGCAAAAAAAATACTAGATAATATTAGAACTAAATTAAAGCTTAACCCGGATGATAGAGGAGTAGTATTTACGTTTTCAGCTGGTGTAAAAGAAATAAAAAATATAGATTTAGAAACAGGGATAAAATTTGCAGATAAATTACTTTATAAGGCAAAAACTCTTGGTAAAGATAGGGTGGAAATTTGATTTAAGGAGACTTATAAAAATGAAAAAGGAATTTAAAGCGCAGATAATAAAAGTAGAAGGAAAGAACGCTTCTTATATAGAAATCCCCTTTGACGTAGAAGCTGTATATAAAAAGAAACGTGTTAAAGTAAAAGCTAAGTTTGATGGAATAGAATATAGAGGGTCTATAGTCAAAATGGGAATGCCTTGCTTTATGATAGGCATAACTAAAGAAATAAGGGAAAAGTTAAGTAAAACTTTTGGCGATACAATAAACGTAGAAATAGAAGAAGATTTAGAAGAGAGAGTTATTGAAATTCCAAAGGAGTTTGAAGAAGCACTAAATAAAAATGATAAAGCAAAAGAATTTTTTAATAGCCTATCATTTTCAATGAAGAAAAAGTATATAAATTCAATAAATAGTGCAAAAAAAGAAGAAACTAAACTTAAACGAATTAAAGATTATATAGAAAAACTAGAAAATGAAATCAAAATATAATTTAAAAAGACGCTAGAAATTTCTAGCGTCTTTTTAATAAACCCAATTTACTGAGGATTTTATAACAACCCATTTTTCTTTAACCTTTATAGCTTCAAATGTAAAGCCTATTGCCCCGAGATTAGAACGCCTCTTTCGGCCTCTAAAGGAAACTGAATTTTTAGAGTATTCCTTATAGCTTGAAACATCATAAACTATGCCGTTTACAAATTCACCGTCTTTTACGTATCCAGCTTCTTCAAGTTCATCCATATTCATATCAAGTGGAGTAACATTATATTTTTTACTGATATAATTAAAAAGTTCAGCAGTGTCATCTTTTGAAAAATCCATAAATGTGTCAGTATCTATACTTACATACTGTAGATTTTTATTTAGGTCTTTATCAAGGTCCCAAGCTGCATCTATAGCTAGAGCTGCAAGATAAGCATTACTACTTTTGAACTTGTATTCATCAGTTTCAAGACTCTCATTAGAACTCTTATCACTAGTACTAGAAGGAGAGACTAAAGAGCAACTGACTAAAAATAATACGCCAAATACCATAGAGATTGTAGTTAGAATTTTCTTCAAATCCCGATACACCTCCTTATTCTTTAAGTTTATACTCCTTTTTGTCTTAAGAAATTACAAAATAAAAACAATTAGTTCATTAACATAACCATATTTGCAATTTGGTGTGTAGGATGATCATTTAAAATCTCATTTGCAATTTTTAAAGAGAGATCAGAATCTAAAAGTTTCTTTTCTATAGTAGTAAAAAATAACATCCACTCTTTATATTTGAAATCTTCAGATAAAGTATAAGCTCTATATGCATATTTATATGATAACTCCTCGTATAAAAACGGAGTATAAATTAAAAACAAGTAATAACTCATTAAATAGTAACTATAAGAAATTTTTTCTGTATCTTTAGAATTTTCAGCTTCTATAATTCTATCTAACAAATAAAAGTAAAATTTATCCTTTGTAATTTTATCTTTTTCTTTAAGTTTTATTAAAAGTTCTTCATCTATATCTAAGATGTTTATGTTTATTAAATCAATCTCTAAATCGCTAATTAAATTGTTCATTTAGCAAACACCACCTTCGTTTATAGAATAATGTATAAGTTCAAAAAGGTCTACATAAAATCAAAAAATAACTAATTATTTAGAGAAAATGGTATTAAATTGATGTTTAATTTAAATAAATTGAGAAATATTGATTAATTTCCATAAATATGCCTTGATTGTTGACAAATTAATGGAATATAGGATAAATTTACGATAAATTATGAACAATTAAGAAAAAACCTCATAATAACCTATAAATTCATTGACAGTGTATATTTTGTTACATTAAAATGTATATTGAATGTTTAAAAGACTACATAAAGACACAATATGTTGTTTAAAAAAACCAAGGAGGCGTTATATATGGGAATAAGACTAGAAAATTTAGTAGTACAGTTCGGTGACTTTAAAGCTATCGATAATGTAACTGTTAATATCCCAAAAGGAAAGTTAGTTTCTTTACTAGGACCATCGGGTTCAGGGAAATCGACTACACTTTTCACTATTTCAGGAATCCACAAGCCTAAGAGTGGGAAAATTATTTTTGGAGATAGAGACGTTACTGGCTTAGAACCACAAGAACTAGGTATTGGCTTAGTTTTCCAAAACTATGCTCTATATCCACACATGACAGTTAGAGAAAACATAAAATTCCCTTTAGATAATTTAAAGTGGGACAAGAAGAAGGCAGAAGAGAGAGTTGTAGAAGTTGCTAAAATAGTAAAAATCGATCAACTACTAGACAGAAAACCAGCTCAATTATCAGGAGGGCAACAACAAAGGGTTGCAATAGCTAGAGCATTAGCTAAAAAACCAGAAATTCTTTTATTAGATGAGCCACTTTCAAACTTAGATACAAAACTAAGAGTTGAAACTAGACAAGAGATAAGAAGAATACAAAAAGAAACTGGAGTTACAGCTATCTTCGTTACACATGACCAAGAAGAAGCTTTAAGTATTTCAGATGAAGTTATTCTTATGAACTACGGAAGAATAGAACAAATCTCAGGACCAAAAGAAATGTACATGAACCCAAAAACTAAGTTTGCTGCTTCATTTATAGGAAGTCCAGAAATGAACTTTATAAGTGTTGAAGTTAAAAATGGTAAAGGTATGATAGGTTCAGTAGAAATAGATGGATTACCAGAAGATAAAACTGTTATAGATTTAGGGGTTAGAGCTGAGGATTTAGAACCTTCAGAAAACGGACTAGAAACAACAGTAAAAGCGGTAGAGATATTAGGAAGAGAAATACTATTAACATTAGAACATGGCGATAAGACTTATAAGATGTTAGTTCAAAAAGACTTCGAGGCAGAAGAAGGTCAAAAACTTTCAATCATGCCTAAAAAAGGTAAGAGCTATGTATTTGATTCTGAAAGTGAGGCGTTCATTAAGAAATGTTAAAGAAGCTTAAGAATGTTAAAGGATATGTATACTTACTACCAGCTATAATTATTCTTGGGATCTTCGTTTTATATCCTATAATAAACACTTTAATATTTAGTTTTGATGAAACTAAATCACAAGGGTTCGTATTTGGATTTGGAACATACGAAGCGTTATTCAAGGATACAAGATTTTTAAGAGCATTATTAAATACTGTAGTATATGCAGCTATAGTACCACTTATATCAGTAACACTTTCACTTGTATTAGCTAATTCATTAGTAAATATTAAAAACGAAAGAGTTAGAGGAATATTCCAAAGTGTTTATTTCTTACCTTATGTAACTTCATTAGTTGCAATAGGTGTAGTTTGGTCATGGTTATTTAATGGTGAGTACGGTATTATAAACCACTTACTTGGATTTTTTGGAGTAGACCCTATACAGTGGTTAAGTGATCCAAAATGGGCAATGCCAGCACTTATTATATTTGCTGTCTGGAAATCACTTGCCTTTAACACTTTAATATTAACAACTGGTATAGCTACTATAAACCCACAATACTATCAAGCAGCTAAAATAGACCAAGCTTCTGATAGCACTATATTTAGAAAAATTACAGTAAGATTAGTATCACCTATGATACTTTATACTTACATTATCAGCTTAATTGCAGCCTTCAAGGTTTATACAGAAGTATATGTTCTTTTTGGTGGAAGAGATTTAAACGGGGCAGTTTCAACAGTTGTTCAGTACATAATCGATAGATTCTACGGAGACCAAGACTTCCCGCTAGCGTTTGCTGCATCAGTAGTATTACTAATAATCATACTTACAGTTACATTAGTTCAAAGAACTATTGCACGTAACAAAGTACACTATTAGGAAGGGGAAGCTTAAGATGATAAAGAAAAATAATTATAAAGCTGCATTTAAGTATATATTTTTAACTATATTTGCAGTTGTAACATTATTCCCATTTTATTGGATGATAGCATCAGCATTAAAATCAGGATTTGAGGTTATTCAAACACCTCCAACAATGGTTCCACATAAAGCAATGTGGAGTAACTTTGAAACAGCATTTAGCATGGCGCCATTTGGTAGATACTTTATAAATACAATTATAGTAACTGCACTTAGTATAGTAAGTACTGTAATAGTTGCAATATTATCTGCATTTGCATTTTCACATCTTGAATTTAAGGGAAGAGATTTAATATTCTCACTTTTCTTAGCTTCAATGATGATACCTGGAGAAGTTTTAATAGTAACAAACTTTAGAACTATTTCAGAACTTGGTTGGATAGATTCTTATCAAGCGTTATTTGTGCCTTATATGGCTAACGTTTTATATATTTATATGCTAAGAGAATTCTTCTTAAAGATACCTCATCAACTTTACTATTCAGCAAAGATAGATGGAGCATCAGATTGGAAATTCTTATGGAAAATCGCAGTTCCAATAGCAAAACCTGCTATAATTACAATTTGTATTTTAGTTGGTATAAACTCATGGAATGCATTCCTATGGCCATTACTTGTTACTAATAACGAAAATATGAGGGTTCTTGCAAATGGACTTACAGCGTTCCAATCAGAAGCAGGAAGCCAATATGAGTTATTAATGGCAGCATCAACAATAATAACAATGCCTATAGTAATAATTTATGTATTCTTACACAAGAAAATAATAAATGGTATTTCAGTAGGTGGAGTTAAAGGTTAAGATTATAAAATTTTTATAATAAAAAACACAAATACAATAAAAGTTCAGGGGGAACAAGAAGATGAAAAAGAAGTTTCTAGCATTAGCAGTTTTAACTGCTATGACAGCATCTATTTTTGTTGGATGTGGGAGCAAAGATGCAAATGACAAGCCTAAAGAAGCTCTTGTAACTGAGATTAATAAACCAGTTACAATAGAAATGTGGCACTACATGACAGGTAAGCAACAAGAAGTATTTGATGGACTTGTAGACGAGTTCAACAAAACTAACGGTAAAGAAATTACTGTTAAAGCAGTAAGTCAAGGAGGAATCCAAGACTTAAACAAGAAAGTTGTTACAGCATCACAATCAGATTCATTACCAGCTATAATAAACGTGTATCCAGATTTAGCTACAGGTTTAATAGACCAAGGTAAGTTATTTGATTTATCAGACTACATTAACGATCCTAAAGTTGGAATGAAAGAAGAAATCGAAAAAGATTTCATACCTTCATTTACTGACGAAGTTAAACAATGGGATGGAAAACAATACGGTATGCCTTTAAGTAAGTCTACAGAGGTTGTTTATGTAAACAAAACTCTTTTAGAAAAGCTTGGATACTCAATGAAAGATCTAGAAAACTTAACATTCGATAAATTAGCTGAAATAGCTAAAAAAGCACACGATAAATTAGGAATCGCAGGATTTGGATTCGATAGTAGTTCAAATGCATTTATTTCATCATTAAAGATGGATGGTAAAGATTTCGTTGAATTAAACGGTACTATAAACGTTGATAACGATTGGGTTAAAACATTTATGGATTACTTTAAAAAAGAGAATGAATCTGGTGCGTTTAGAATACCAGGTGAAGATAAATTCTTATCTCCATCATTCTCAAACCAAAAGATTTTAATGTATCAAGGATCAACAGCAGGTGCATCTCACATTAAAACTAATGGTAAATTCGATATCGGTGTAGTACAAGTTCCTGTATTTGAAGGAAAGAAAAAAGCTGTTATACAACAAGGAGCTTCTGTATTTGTAACAAATAACACAACTCCAGAACAAAAATATGCAGCATATGAATTTATAAAATTCATAACTAACAAAGAAAACAGTGCAAAATTCGCTGTAGAAACTGGATACTTACCAGTTAGAAGATCTTCAGCAGATACTAAGATTGTTAAAGCTGCTATGGCAGATAAAAAATCTTTATACGGAACTTTATACCCAGTTGCAGAAGAGTCATTAGAATATTCATACTATACTCCAGCTGTTAATAATGCTCAATCAGCAAGAAAAGCAGTACAAGAGAAGTATGATGCCTTCGTAACAGGTGGAATAAAGACAGTAGATGATTTTATATCACAATTACAATCAGCTGTTCAAACATCAATTGGCAGAAGATAATTTATAATTATAATATAGAAACTGAGTTATTAATAAAAATAACTCAGTTTTTTTTATTTTTAAATAATGTATTTTTAAATAAATGGGTAATATAAAGGTATAGAATATATAAAGTATTAAGAAATTGAAACTAAAAAAGGCTTCAATTTAAACTTTGTTAACACAATCTCAAAAACCAAAATGAATAAAAGATTTTTAAAAAATAATTATAAAAACTTTATTCTAGTTTTATACAATTTATATTCAATTTATACAAAATATAGGTATTCCTAGTTATATCCATATATGAAAGCAAATATCAATAAAAGCTTTTTACATAATATTATTCTATTATGAATAAAAGTGAAAAATCCTATTCATTAATTTACAAATATTGGTTTGTAATCGTTTTTTAGAGGGTGTATAACATAGGTGTAGGGAGGACAAACCACCTACAACAAACAAAGCTAGGATAAAAGTGGAGGGAAGAATTATGAAAGAGAACAGAGCGTTAAACGTAACTTCTGAAATAGGAAGATTAAAAACAGTTCTATTACACAGACCTGGTGAAGAAATAGAAAATCTTACACCAGACTTATTAGACAGATTATTATTTGATGACATTCCATACTTAAAGGTAGCAAGAGAAGAACATGATGCTTTTGCACAAACTTTAAGAGATGCTGGAGTAGAAGTGCTTTACTTAGAAGTTTTAGCAGCTGAAGCTGTTGCGACTGATCCTAAAGTAAAAGAACAATTCATAAGTGAATTCATAGATGAAGCTGGAGTAGAAAGTGAAAGTTTAAAGGGTGCACTTACTAAATACTTCAACAGCTTCGAAGATAAAGAAATGATCGACAAAATGATGGCAGGGGTAAGAAAAGAAGAAATCAAAGATTACCAAAGAGAATCATTATACGATCAAGTAAATAATACATACCCATTCGTATGTGATCCAATGCCAAATCTTTATTTTACAAGAGATCCATTTGCAACAATTGGACACGGTATTACATTAAACCACATGAGAACAGAAACTAGAAATAGAGAAACAATCTTTGCTAAATATATCTTCGGAAATCATCCAAGATTCAAAGATAAAGAAGTTCCATTCTGGTTTAACAGAGATGAAAGTACTTCAATAGAAGGTGGAGATGAATTAATACTTTCTAAAGAAACTTTAGCAGTTGGTATTTCACAAAGAACTGACTCAGCTTCAGTTGAAAAGTTAGCTAAGAGATTATTAAATAATCCAGATACTACATTTAAAACAGTATTAGCTTTCCAAATACCATCAACAAGAGCATTTATGCACTTAGATACAGTATTTACTCAAGTTGACTTTGATAAGTTCACTGTTCACCCAGGAATCGTAGGACCTTTAAATGTATTTGCATTAACTAAAGACCCTAAAAACGAAGGTGAAATAATAACTACTAAAGAAGTAGATACTTTAGAAAACATATTAACTAAATACCTTGGAAGAGAAATCACATTAATAAAATGTGGTGGCGGAGATGAAATCATCGCAGCTAGAGAACAATGGAACGATGGTTCAAACACTCTTGCAATAGCGCCAGGTGAAGTTGTAGTTTACTCAAGAAACTACGTAACTAACGGAATATTAGAAAAACAAGGAATCAAACTTCACGTAATTCCATCATCAGAATTATCAAGAGGTAGAGGGGGCCCAAGATGTATGTCTATGCCTCTAGTAAGAGAAGAAATATAATTTTAAATTAAATAACATAAATATAAGAAAACCATAAGTAATATGTAAATTAACTTTCAAAAAATAGCAAAAATGTATCGTAAAATTATTTAACCAGTAGGAGGAATTAAAAATGGCAGTAAATTTAAAAGGAAGAAGTTTCTTAACATTAAAGGATTTCACACCAGAGGAGATAAGATATTTATTAGATCTTTCACACGATTTAAAATCTAAAAAAAGAGCAGGTATCTTAGGTGATAGTTTAAAAGGTAAAAATGTAGTTCTATTATTTGAAAAAACTTCAACTAGAACAAGATGTGCTTTTGAATGTGGAGCAGCTGAAGAAGGAGCTCACGTAACATTCTTAACTAACTCACAAATGGGTAAAAAAGAATCTATAGAAGATACTGCAAAAGTTCTAGGAAGAATGTATGACGGTATTGAATTTAGAGGATATGCACAATCAACAGTTGAAGAACTTGCAAAATATGCAGGAGTTCCTGTATGGAATGGATTAACAGATGCAGACCATCCAACTCAAATATTAGCTGACTTCTTAACAATAGAAGAACATGCACACAAACCACTTAGTGATATCAAATTAGTATTCACAGGTGATACAAGAAATAATATGAGTTATGCATTAATGTATGGTGCAGCTAAAATGGGAATGCACTTCGTAGCACTTGGACCAAAAAGCTTAGAACCAGACGAAGAAATCATGAAAGAAATGCAAGAATACTCAAAGAGAACAGGAGCTATAATTGAATTTACTGATAACGTTGATGAAGCAGTTAAAGGTGCAGACGTAATCTACACTGATATCTGGGTATCAATGGGAGAAGATGAAAGCTTATATCCTGAAAGAGTTAAATTATTAACTCCATACAAAGTAACTAAAGAAATGATGAATAAAACTGGAAACAGCAAAACTTTATTCATGCACTGCTTACCATCATACCATGATGAAGATACTGAAGTATGCAAAGATATGATGAATAGATTAGGTCTTGATATTAGAGAAGTTGAAGATGAAGTTTTCAGAAGCAAAAACTCAGTAGTATTTGATGAAGCTGAAAATAGAATGCACACAATCAAAGCTGTAATGGTTGCTACTGCTGGTAAATAATAGATTTTTAAAATAATAAAAATCATTTAAGGGGAAGGCTCAAGGTTAAACTCTCTAAATTTAATATGAGTTTTCCCCTTATTTAATTCTTTAGATGTATACATTTACCAAAAAGAAAGAGTATAAATTAAATTTATCATTAGTTACAACTAAAAAAATGAAAAAATTATTGATAAAAAACCATTTTTTAACTAAGATAAAAGGGAGTGATTGAGATGTCAGAACACAGCGGAGAAGAAAGAAATTTAGGTTTTGCTCAATTAGCAGCTTTAATAGTTGGGTCAATGATCGGTGGAGGAGCATTTAACTTACCATCAGATATGGCTAGAGGAGCAGGTACAGGAGCAGTAATCATTGGGTGGATTATAACAGGTATTGGTATGATTGCATTAGCATTTGTATATCAATCATTAGCAAACAGAAAACCAGAACTTACAGGTGGTGTATATAGTTATGCTAAAGCCGGTTTTGGTGAATACATAGGTTTTAACTCAGCATGGGGTTATTGGTTAAGTGCTTGGATAGGAAACGTATCTTATTCGGTATTATTATTTGGTGCAATAGGATATTTCGCTCCAGTATTTGGAGAAGGTAACAATACAGCAGCAATTATAGGTGCATCAATTTTAGTATGGTTATTTACATTATTAATTTTAAATGGTGTAAGTGGAGCAGCTCTTGTAAACCTTATAACTACTGTAGCTAAATTAGTTCCAATTTTAGTATTTATAGTAGTTGCATTATTTGCTTTTAACTTTGACAAATTTACTTTTGATTTCTGGGGTACACCAGACTTAGGAAGTATTTTAGAACAAGCTAAGAGTACAATGCTAGTAACATTATGGTGCTTTATAGGTATTGAAGGTGCTGTAGTTGTTTCAGGAAGAGCTAAAAAACAAAGTGATGTTGGTAAAGCAACAGTTGTAGGACTTATAGGAACATTATTAATTTATATGTTAATATCTCTTATGGCACTTGGAGTAATGGACAGAGTAAAACTTGCTGGATTAGATAATCCATCAATGGCATACGTATTAGAATTTGCAGTTGGTAAATGGGGAGCAGTTTTAATAAATGCAGGATTAATTATTTCATTATTCGGATCATTACTAGGATGGTCATTACTTGCAGCAGAAATTCCATATGTTGCAGCAAAAGATGGTGTTTTACCTAAAGTATTTGCAAAAGTAAATAAAAAAGGAACACCAAGCGGTTCATTAATCATAACTAACCTTTTAGTACAGGTATTCTTAATACTTACACTAGTAGCTAGTAGTACTTATCAAGCACTATACTCAGTTGCAAGTACAGCGATACTAGTTCCATATTTATTAAGTGCTATGTATGGATTAAAACTTGCTTTATCAGGTGAAACTTATGATAAAAATCCACAAGGAAGAACTAGAGACAAAATATGCGGTTGGATAGCAACAATCTATGCAATTTGGTTATGCTATGCAGCAGGATTAAAATACTTACTACTTTGCTTCATATTATATGCAGTAGGTATCATATTCTTCTACATCGGTAAAAAACAAAATGCAAAAGATCCAAACGCAAAAGTTTTTGTTGGAAAAGAAAAAGGTATAGCTATTGTAATTGTAGTAGTTGCGATTATTGCTATAGTATTATTAGCAAATGGTACAATAACAATTTAAAATAAGAAATTAATATAAAAGGTGAGAAATATAAAGGAGGAAACGCTAATGAAAATAGTATTAGCTTTAGGCGGAAACGCATTACAAAGAGATTCAAAAGATAAAAGTGCAGAAGGACAATTACAAACTTGTAAGGAAACTGCTGTATCAGTAGTTGATTTAATAGAAGCAGGTCATCAAGTTTCTATAGTTCATGGTAATGGACCACAAGTTGGACAAATCTTAGCTAGCGTAGAGTTAGCACACCAAACAGATAAAAGTAATCCATTATTCCCATTTGATGTAGTTGGTGCATTTTCACAAGGGTATATAGGATATCATCTTCAAAATTCTATTAGAGAAGAGCTTATAAAAAGAGGAATTAAAAAATCAGCAGATACTATAGTGACTCAAGTAGTTGTTGATAAAAATGATGCAGGATTTAAAAATCCTACAAAACCAATAGGTTCATTCTACTCTAAAGAAGAAGCAGAAAACCTAGAAAAAGAAAAGCACTATGTAATGAAAGAAGATGCAGGTAGAGGATACAGAAGGGTAGTAGCTTCACCAAAACCTATAGATATAGTAGAAAAAGATGCTATAAAAACTATGGTTGATAACGGATTCGTTGTAATCGCTTGCGGTGGCGGTGGAATCCCTGTAATAGAAGAAGGAGATAGTTTAATTGGAGTTCCAGCTGTTATAGATAAAGATTTCGCAGCTGAAAAGCTTGCAGAAATTTTAGACGCAGATGCATTACTTGTATTAACTGCAGTAGATAGAGTTTGTGTAAACTTCAACAAACCAGATCAAAAAGCTTTAGAAGTTATAAACTTAGAAGAAGTTGATAAATATATAGAAGAAGGACAATTTGCTCCTGGAAGCATGCTTCCTAAAGTAGAAGCTTGTAAAAAGTTTGTTTTAAGTGGAGATAATAAAATGGCTATTATAGCATCACTAAGCAAAGCAAAAGGCGCTTTAACTGGTGAATCAGGAACTAAAATAGTTAGATAAATTATTTAGTGCTAGCTCACGATATGGGTTTTTAGTGAGCTAGCACATATAAAGCAAAGCTATGGGATAAAGGAGAGAATTTATGGGAAATTCAAATAAATCTTTAAGAAGAGAAGCAATATTAGATATAATAGAAAACAAATGTATAGGCAAACAAGATGAACTAGTAATAGAATTAAGGTCTCGTGGCATAAATATAACACAAGCCACTTTATCAAGAGATTTACGCGAAATGAACATAGTTAGAAAGAGCCTTGAAAATAAAGAACATAAATACATAATTGTAACAGATGAAGATGTGACTAAGAGATGTCAAAAAATCTTTAAAGATGCTGTTGTGAGCATATTTGTACAAGAGTACTTTATATCAGTTAATACTTTAAGTGGTATGGCTGATGTAGTTGGAGAACTTATAGATAGACTAGGGGATAGAAGGATTGCAGGAACTGTTGCAAGCAATAATAATATCCTAGTTTTATGTAGAGGAGTAAGCGCCGCCAAACAAATATTTAAAGAGTTAAATTCTTTAAGATTATGATATATTAAGAACAACCAAAAAGAAAAGCAAGTGATTTTTTCACTTGCTTTTCTTTTTATAGTAATTAGTCTGCAAATTTAATTGATATCTCTTTAAAATCGAGGTGGATCTTATCTAGTACTACTAAAATACTAGGATCAAATTGATTATTTTCATTTTTAAATATATATTTCATAACCTCATCGTGAGATACTGAATCTTTATAGCAGCGCTTACTAACTAAGGCATCATAAACATCTACTACAGCCATAAGTCTTGCAACTAAAGGGATTTCATCACCTTTTAAGCCTTTAGGATAACCAAATCCACCCCACTTTTCATGGTGGTAATAAGCTATATCTCTTGCATATTTAAAGGTATCTAGTATAAATATATCATTACTAAAATTAAGTATTTCATTTCCTACAGTTGTATGTTTTTTCATAGTTTCAAATTCAGATTCTGTAAGTTTTCCAGGCTTTTGAAGTATTGAATCTGG